>JALZFG010000488.1 GCA_030861645.1 Actinomycetota bacterium | reverse complement strand
GAGGTAGTCGGCGCGGCGGTTCTGGTAGCGCAGGTAGTTGGCGTGCTCCCAGACGTCGACGCCGAGGATCGGCGTGTGCCCCTCCATCAGCGGCGAATCCTGGTTCGGCGTGGAGACGACCGCGAGGCCGGTCCCGTCGTGGACGAGCCAGGCCCAGCCGCTCCCGAAGCGCTTCAGGGCAGCGTCCGTAACCTGCCGCTTGAGCTCGGCGAAGCTGTCGAAGGTGTCCGTGATCGCCGCCGCCAGCTCGCCCTCCGGCTCTCCTCCGCCGTCGGGGCTCATGATCTCCCAAAAGAGCGCGTGGTTCGCGTGGCCACCGCCGTTGTTGCGGACGGCCGCCCGCCTATCGTCGGCGATCAGGTCGAGGTTGTCGAGCACTTGCTCGAGCGGGCGTCCGTCCCACTCGCTCCCTTCGAGCGCCGTGTTCAGATTGTCCACGTACGTTTGGTGATGCTTATCGTGGTGGAGCCGCATCGTCGCTTCGTCGATGTGCGGCTCGAGCGCGTCGTAGGGATACGGAAGCGGCGGCAATTCGTACGGCATGACCTCCTCCTTCTCTCTGGTCGGACCCGGCGCCGGCGCAGGGTCGTGGACCGTAACGCGTTCTCGGTTCGCCCGTTCCGGTCGATCAGCGCGGCGGCGCTCGGACTGAAGGCGACGCTGATCCTCGACCCCATCGCTCGATCGCTCGCGACGGAGCACGAACCGCGCTCCGCTCGCGCGAGCGGTCATCGAGGCTCCGTCGTGTTTGCGGGCTCTCACGGAGGAACGCTGACCGCGTGCCCCACGAAGAGAACGACGACCTCGGTCTACCGGATCGGCGAGCGACGAAGCATCGCCGGCTGACGCCCGGTTCCGAGCCGCTCGTTGTGCCGGCCGCGCCCGTACTATCCTTGACGCACGCAGTGCCTCAGGGAAGCTGATCTCAGCTGTTCGATCCGCGTCGCGACGGGGATCGCCCCGGAGGTCCTCGCCAAGACACCTTCGCGCGCTCGAACGAACGGCCTCGCTCAGGAGGGAAGAGATGAAGATCACGATCATCGGCGCAGGCAACATGGGTCGCGGTATCGGCACGCGCGCCATCGCGGGTGGCCACGAGGTCGAGATCGTTGACCGCGACCAGGCGAAAGCACAGAAGCTCGCCCAGGAGCTCGGCCCCGCCGCGACCGCGCTCGAGCCCGGAGCCCACTTCGGTGGCGAGATCGTCGTCCTTGCCGTCTACTACCCCGCGATCAAGGACGCAGTCCGCCAGTACGGCGACCAGCTCGCCGGCGAGGTCGTCGTCGACATCACGAACCCCGTGAACACGGAAACGTGGGACGGTCTCGCGACGCCGCCCGGCACCTCGTCCGCCGAGGAGGTTCAGCAGCTCGTCCCGGCGGGGACGCCGGTGGTGAAGGCGTTCAACACCACGTTCTCCGGCACTCTCGTCGACGGCGAGGTCGCGGGACAGCAGCTCGACGTGCTGATCGCCGGCGACGACGAGGAGGCGAAGCGGAAGGTCTCGCAGCTCGTCTCCGACAGCGGCCTCCGGCCGGTCGACGTAGGCCCGCTCCGCCGCGCACAGCAGCTCGAGCAGCTCGGCTTCCTCCACATGTCGATCCAGCAACCGCTCGATCTCGGGTTCCGTAGCACGGTCAAGCTCCACGGGTAACTGGAGCTCGGCGGGTGGCGATCCCGCGGATCCTGATCGCCCAGAACGACTCGGACGCGTCGTAGCGCTGACATTCCCGGCGCGTCGGGTGCGGGGGAGGCGCATGCGGCCGAGCTGCTGCAACAGGAGGCGGAGGCGGCTCTCGAGGACGCGCGCGCGATCGCTCGGTCTCCAGCCACAGGCTCGTGAAACGCGGACGCCGATGCCGGCGAGAGGCAGTTGTCGATCGGAAGACGCATGAGCGGGCTTCACGTCGGCCAGCTGTAGCGCGGCCACGAGCCGTCGTAGAGATCGGTGAGTCCGCTGTCCGCGACCCCGTTCGAAGGACGCCGCCGACGGGACCGCGTTGAAGTCGTCGCACACGGCGAGCCGCTCCCCGAGCCGCGATCGCGCCGCCGCGAGCGCCTCCAGCTGGCGCTCGTGGATCGAGCCCGCGAACGGCGTGCACGTGCGTGAACACGAGCGTGAGTGCGCCCCGTCGGGCTGGGGTCGGCCTCGTTTGCTGAGCGCGGGCAGGATCGCAGCGAGCTGGTCGCGCTGGTAACCCCGCCCCCGGCTCAGTCACGCCGCGTTCGTGGATCTACGATGTCCGGCATGCCCTCGCAGCCTTCGCGCTCGCGTGGCGGCACCTCCACTCTCGAACCCGCGATGCTCAACGACATCCAACGAATCGGGTTCGTCGGTCTCGGCGCGATGGGCGCCGGGATCGCGCGGCGCCTGCACGAAGCGGGCTGTTCCGTCACCGTCTGGAACCGAACGGCGGACAAGGCACGTCCGCTCCTCGATGCGGGCCTGGAGTGGGCGCCTACTCCGAGGGAGCTCGCCGCGTCCGCCGACGTCGTCTTCACGATGCTGACGGACACGCGAGCGGTCGAGGCCACCGCCGCCGGCGACGACGGCCTGCTCGCCGGGCTCCGCGCCGGTGCGATCTGGGCCGATTTGTCGACGATCGCGCCCGCCGCGAGCATCGCGCTCGCCGAGCGGGTACGCGAGGCCTGTGCGTTCTTCTTCGACTGCCCCGTCTCAGGCTCGCCCGCGACGCTCGCCGCCGGGAAGCTCTCGGTCATGGCCGGCGGC
>JALZFG010000482.1 GCA_030861645.1 Actinomycetota bacterium | reverse complement strand
TGCGGCGGCACGATGGCGCGGCTCGTCGAGGGGGGTGTCGAGGTGCGCTACGTCGCGTTCTCGATCGCGACGAGGTCGCTGCCGCCGGGTTTCGCGCCCGACACGCTGGCGCGCGAGGTGCGGGAGGCGACCGCCGTGCTCGGCGTGGGTGAGGCGCAGCTGACGGTGCACGACTTCGAGGTACGAACGTTCCCCGAACATCGCCAGGAGATCCTCGAGCTCCTGATCGCGCTGTGGGAGGACCTGCGGCCGGACGCCGTCCTCCAGCCGAGCGTGAAGGACATCCACCAGGATCACCAGGTCGTTGCAGCGGAAGGGTTGCGGGCGTTCAAGCGAACGACGGTGCTCGGCTACGAGATTCCCTGGAACAACTTCAATTTCGACAACCAGGCGTACGTGGCGCTCGAGCGCGCACACCTCGAGCAGAAGGTGGCCGCGCTCTCGAAGTACGCCTCGCAAAAGCACCGCAAGTACGCAGACCCCGAGTACGTCTGGAATCTCGCCCGGACGAACGGCATCAACGTCGGGCGGGAGCTCGCCGAGGTGTTCGAGGTCTACCGCCTCGTCGTGTAGCCGCCGAAGTCGCCCTTACCCCGGAGGAGAGGACGGGGCGGGGCCTCTCCGCGCGGCTAGAGTCGGACGAGTGGCGACGATTGCCGAAGCGTCTCTGACTCCGAGTGAGCGTCGGGTCGTCGAGCGGCTGGTCGAGCGATTGCGTGACGAGTTCGGTCGCGACCTCCACGCCGTCTGGCTGTACGGCTCGCGGGCCCGGGGCGAGACGCCGGGTGTCGACTCCGACGTCGACCTGATCGTCGTGTCGACGCGTGTTCATCGCGAGGACCACCTCAGCGCACTCCGACTCGTCGCCGAAGCGGCGGA
This sequence comes from Actinomycetota bacterium, assembly GCA_030861645.1. Classification (GTDB taxonomy): domain Bacteria; phylum Actinomycetota; class Thermoleophilia; order Gaiellales; family Gaiellaceae; genus JALZFG01. Next base: position 7,450 of record JALZFG010000482.1, on the reverse strand, counting down.
CGCCGAAGGCGCGAACGCCGCGCGCTTCTCCGTGAAGCTCTACTCGCCCGCCCGTGTCGCCGAGCGACGGGCGATCAACTCCTTCTTCCTCCAGGAGATCGATCGGGACAAGGTCGTCCTCTTCGGCGATCCGTGAGCCCGCGCTCCGAAGAGCTGATGCGAGCGGCGCTCGAGCAGTTGGAGGCGGCCCGCACGACGCTCGCGGCCGGGCTCGGAGCTCCGGCCGTCAGCGACGCGTACTACTCGATGCTGTATGCGGCTCGCGCAGCGCTCAGCGAGGAGGATCGCAACGCGAGGACTCATCGCGGAACGTGGTCGCTCTTCCGCGAGCTCTTCGTCGAAGGCGGGAGCTTGGACGCTTCGCTCGCCTCCGATGCGGAGCGTGTCCGCGAGCTCCGCGAGGCAGCCGATTACGACGCTGCCACCGTCAGCCGGGACGAGGCAGCGGCGGCCGTCGAGCAGGCGGAGCGCTTCATCGACGTCGTGCGCAGCCTCCTCGAGCGGTGAACGTCGCGGTCACGCGCGCTGACCTCCTCTTCGGCTTCGCCGAGGTGCCGAAGGGAGCGACGAAGGAGCGCCGGAGCCTCGCGCGCACGTCAGCGCGAGCTTCGCCGGCGCCTTTCAGGGGTGACGCCAATCTGCGCGGCGAGTGCGCGTGAGATCGCGTGCTCCCCGGCCCCCGCGACAACCGTGAGCGGGCCTTCGAAGGGCGCCGCTGCCCGTACCTCCACGCGGCGCCCGGGGAGGAGCTCGAGATCGGAGAGGTACCGCAGCAACTCCGCGTCGCCGTCCGGGACGCGCTGGATCGTCGCTTCTTCGCCGGGCGTGAGCGTCGCGAGCGGACGGAGCGCCTCGCTGTCGACCTTGAGTGACGCGTCAGGAATCGGGTCGCCGTGCGGGTCGTGGGTCGGGAAGCCGAGCTCCTCGTCGATGCGGGCCTCGAGCTCCTCGGAGAGCGCGTGCTCGAGCCGGTCGGCCTCGGCGTGCACCGCGTCGATACCGAGGCCGAGGTTCTGAGCGAGGTACATCTCGAGCAGCCGGTGGTGGCGCGTGATCTCGATCGCCGCCCGCCGGCCCGTGTCGGTCAGCACCGCGCCGTGATAGCGCTCGTGCTCGACCAGGTCGAGAGCGGCGAGCTTCTTGAGCATGCCGGTCACCGACGGCGCGGCGACGCCGATCCGCGCCGCGATCGCCGACGTCGTCGCCCGCCCCTCCTCGATCTCGAGCTTGTAGATCGCGCGCAGGTAGTCCTGGATCGACTCGCTGAACGGCGTCGCGCCCACGTCGTCGTCTAACCGTACGCCGAAATCTCCGCTGCTGCCGCCCATGCTCGCCGCGAGCGCCCGCCGGTGAGCGTCAGCGCTAGCGCCCGACGCGGGCGGCGACGAGCGCGCGGAGCCGCCGCCGCTCGCCGGGCAGGTAGAAACCGAGCGGGAGGAGCACGAGTGGGTAGACGGCGATCAGCGCGAGCGCGAGCGGCAGCGGCGCGTCGAGCACCTTCCCGAGCACCGTCAGCGCCCCAGCCGCACCCAGCAGCGTTCCGACGCGACGCCACTGGTAGGGAACCGGGTAGACCCGCTGCGCGCGCGCCGTCATCGCGACGAAGAGAACGGCGTACGCCGTTAGCGTCGCGACGGCGGCGCCCATCATCCCGTAGCGCGGGATCAGGAGCAGGTTGAGCGCGACGTTCACGAGCGCGGCGAGTCCCGTCGCAGCCCAGTTGAACTGCGTCCGGCGTGCGCGCCCGACGCCGATCGCGACGACCGTGTAACAGCCGAAGACGGCGAACGCGAACGCGAGCGGCGCGACGACTCGCGATCCCTCGTAGAACCGCGGTTGCGCGAGCACGCGCACGAGCCACGGCGAGAGGAGGCCGAGGGCGAGGGCACCCCACGACGTCACGAAGACGAGGTAGGTGAGGACGTAGCCGTACGTCCGGCGAGCCTCACGGTCGTCCTCGAGGGAGTACGCGAACGCGGGCCACGCCATGCGAAACGCGGTGAGCAGGAGGACCATCGGCGACGCGATGCGCACGCCGATCTCGTAGAGCCCGACCTCGCCGAGACTCGCGAACTTCGTGATGAAGAACCGATCGCTGAAGTTCATCGTCCACAGGGCGAGCGCCGAGGGAACGAGCGGAAGCCCGAAGTGGTTCATCTCCCTGAGGAGGCGCCGGTCGAGCTGGAGGCCGAGCTGCTCGCGCCGGTACCCCAGCAGCGCGAGGTAGACGATCAGCGTTCCCGTGAAGTTGCCGACGATGACGCCGAGCGCGCCTTGCTCGAGGACGACGACGAGGAGAATCGTGGTGCCGATGGTGATCGCGATGTTGACCAAGCTGGCCGCGACGTACGCAAGCGATCGCTCCTCGAGCCGGAACAGCGACGTCAGCTGCTCGTAGTTCATCTGCGCCCAGAGCCCGACGAAAGCTGCGCGGACGAGGTTCGCGTCTCCGAGCGAGAGCGCCGTCGCGATCGGCCCGGCGAAGGCGAGGCCGGCCGCGAGCCCGAGCGTCGCCATCGACATCGTGAACCAGAACGACGTCCGGAGGACAAGCCGTCGGTGCGCCGGGTCGCGCGAGTCGAAGGAGAACCGGAAGAACGCGCTCCCCATGCCGCCGCGGAGAACGGTGACGAGGATCGCGCTGAGCGCGATCAGCACGCCGACGGCGCCGAGGTCGTCGCGCGTGAGGTAGCGCGTGTAGAGCGGGAGCAGGAAGACGGCGACGACCCGGGAGACGACACCGCCCAGGCCGTACACCGCGGAATGCTTGGCAAGCCGCTTGAGGTCGTGGAGCATCGTCAGAGTGCCTTGACCAGGTAGATGCACTTTTCGGTCGTGCGGCGCTCGACTCCTCGCTCGTCGAGCGACGTCCAGCTCAGGCTGAAGACACCGTGGCCGGCGTCGCGGTAGCCGCGGGCCGCGTACAGCCTGCGGGCAACGACGTTCTCGAGCGCGACCGCGAGCCCGATCGTGGTGAACCCTTGCTCGCGCGCGGCGATTTCAGAGGCCTCGAGCAGCGCCGCGCCGATCCCCCTGCCCCGTTCGTCGGCCACGACGAACAGGTCCTCGACCTCGACGCAGCCCTCCAGCTGCGCGCGCCGCGAGCTCAGGTCGCCCGGCCACTTCACGAACGAGTGGCCAACCGGGCGCGGGCCCTTCCACGCGATCAGGTAGACGGCGCGCTCGCTCTTCTGTGCCGCGGCGCGCTCCAGGTGACGCGAGGGTTGCCGCCACGGCATTCGGCGCGCGACCGCGTCCGCGTCGTCGACGGGGATCGACTCGATCGTTGTCTCGGCGCTCGGCTCCGGCGCCATCAGCGCGCCGCCCCGCCCGCCGCCTCGATCACCTCGGGCTCCTGCGCGTTCAGCTCGCCGCTACGGCGCGCAGAGCCGTCACCCCGCCTTCCTGAAGACGAGCATCTTCTGGTTGCGGGGGTTGTTCCAACCGCCGAGGTAGCGGACGGTCATGCGCGTTCCGTCGCAGATCGACTCGAACGCCGCGAGGTCGTAGTGGTACGGGTCGCGGTCGAAGTAGGACGTGACCTGTTCGGACTGCCGGATCGGATCGAGGTTGAACTTCCCCTGCTCGTTCTCATAGAACGTCGCGTAGAACCTCCCGCCGTCGGCAAGCACCTTCTCGACGTTCATGACGCACCGAATGATGCTGTTGAAGACGAGATGGGTGAAGACGGACTGGGCCCAGGCGAAGTCGAAGGTGCGTCCCAGCGAGGGAAAGTCGAAGTTCTCCATCGCGACGAGGCTCGCCTCCCGCTCGCGCAGGCCGTACCGCTCGAGCTCGACGTCGCGCGCGGCGTCGAGCACCGCCGCGTTCTTGTCGACGCCCACGTAGCGCCCGGTCTCGAGGTAGCGAATGAAGTGAACGCCGCCGCGCAGGGGGCCGCAGCCGATGTCGAGGAGGTGGTGGTGCGGCTTCAGGCCCTGTCCGGTGAGGTAGTCGAGCTGCGCCTCCCCGTGTTCGTCCCACTCCTCGACGTAGCCGATCGTTCGCCGGTGCCAGTCGGGATCGAAGTAGCCGTGGTACCTCGGCGGGATCCGGCGCTTGACCGTCCTCTTGACGCTCAGCGGGACGAGCGGCTTGACCCGCGCGACGAGGCGCTGCGCCACCGAGTCCATCTGCGAGAGCAGCGTAACTGCTGCGCCTGCCGCAGCTCCGAGCGCGTCAGAGGCGTCCGTAGATCTCGATCAGCCGGTCGGCGATCTTCTCGCCGTCGTGCACCCGCTCGACGTAGGCACGGCTCGCGGCGCCGATTCTCCGCCGCTCCTCGGCGGACTCGACGAGCGGCTGCAGACGCTCCGCGAGCGTCTCCTTCGTGGTGGAGACGATCGGGACCTTGACGCCGAACGCGCGCTCGGTCTGCTCCCGGGGCTCGTCACGGAGGTAACCGACCACCGGCTTTCCGAGCGCCATTCCCTCGATCGCGAACACCCCGTACCAGCCGGCGTTGAACTGGTCGACGACGATGTCGGCGCGCCGGTAGCGCTCGAGCGCCTCGTCATGCCGGACGTTCTCGACGACGTCGAGGGCGGCGCCGAGGCGCTCGCACGCGGCGATCACGGCCTCCGTGCCCTTCTTCGCCCGGCTCGTCGTCGCGTGGACGACGCGGACGCGCGGATTCGTCGCCGCGGGCACGGGCTCGTACTTCGCGAGGTCGAGCCCGACGGGGACGACCTCCGCCTCCGGCACCCACCGAAGCGCGTCATAGGAGCCGACGATCTGCGCGTTCGCGCGGCGTCCGTACGCGAGCTCCTCCGGTGTCTTGCGGCGGATGTCGGAGCCGAGGAAGTGGAACACGGACTTCTTCCGAAACGCCTTCAGGATCGGAAACTGCACCGACTTGGGAACGAGCGTCAGCCCGAAGTAGAAGTGGAAGACGTCCGTTTCCGGGAGGAGGCGCGCGAGCGCGCGGAACTGCACGAGCTGCCTGCGGACGAAGCCCTTGGGCCGGTTGAGGACGATGTCGACCTCGTACGGCCGCAGCCGGCGCGGCTCGAAGAGGACGAGGCGGGCGTCGACTCCCTTGCGACGCAGCATCTGCACGTTCGTCCACCCGATGCTGCCCATGTTCACCGGGCAGTGGACGACGCGCAGGCGCTTCACGCAAACCGCAGTGTAGTTTTGCCTTCGGCACGCGCGACCGAGCCGTGTGCTCGATGGTCGATCAGGCGTCGTCGTCCCATTCGAGTTGCTCGAAGTACCGCAGCGCCCGCCGCGTCGGGCGGACCCGTTCCGCGAGCCTCGCCAGGTCGTCGGCGGACAGCTCGCCGAGCGCGTGCTTCACCCCGAGGTAGGGGAGGTTGAGGTTCTCCTGGTAGACGATCGTCGAGATCCGCGGATTGATCTCGATCACGTGCTCGCCGACCAGCTGGATGTTGAAGAAGTGGTCGAGCCGCAGCTCGGCGACGATCACGGCGGCGATCTCCATCAGCGCCGGATCGGCGAGCGTCTGGAAGAACATCGCCAGCCCGGCGCGCATCGCCTCGCGCGTCTTCGGATGGCCGAGCGCGATCCGGCCGCCCGCCGCGATTCCGTCGACGGTACGCTCGGGGCCCGTCGCGAGCTCCATCACGAGCAGCTCGGGCCCATCCTCGTCGGGCAGCAGTTCGGCGAGCTCCTCGAGTTGCATCGAGCCGGGGACGCCGGGCCGGTTCTCGAGCAGCTGCCGCCGGCGGTCCGCGGTCGCGGAGAGCACGCGGAAGCCGCGCGACCCCGACGAGAAGACCGGCTTGAAGGACACGTCGCGCTCGGGGTAGCCGAGCGCGCGCGCTGCCTCGACGGCCGCGCACCCGCCTCGGACGCGGCGGAAGTCCGGAGCGCGGATCCCGAGCTTGTGGAGGAGTGCATACGTCTCGGCCTTGTCGTTCGCGCGGCGGATCGCGGCGGGCGAGGAGACGAGGACGGCAATCCCCTCGCCCTCGAACCGGCTCTTCGCCTCCGCGAGCCCGAGCAGGTCGAACGACGACTGCGGCAGAAGGACGTCGACCGACTCGCGACGGCACACGTCGAGCATCGCATCGGCGAACCGTGGCTCGGTGCCGGGCGGAACGACGTGGAAGGCATCGCAGAGATGCCGCCCGATCGCCCGTTCTGACATATCCGTCCCGACCAGCCGAACCGGCCGCTCACCGTTCTCCCGAAGCGCACGGAGCAGCGCGGCCGTCCCCGGCGCGCCGGCCGCGCTCACGAGGATTGTCAGCTGCCGCATCCCGGCGCTGAGGCTAACGATGACCCGACGGACAGACGGGCGCCGACGACGAAACCCTCAAGTAACCCTCAACGGGGTCTGGCCCCGCAGCGCCGCGGGCCGAGGCTTCGAAGTGAAGCGGAGGAGGCAGGTTTCGTCCGGTGGCAGGATGCTCCTGCATGCGCACTCGCGGCCGCCGCCGATGAGCGTTGCGGGGAGGCGGCCAGCCGTTGTGGTCAACGTCGGCTGGGTCGCCGGTGTCTCCGCGATCCGCTCGCTCGGCCGAGCGGGCGTGCCCGTCCACGCGGTCGACCACAGGCCCGACGCGCTCGGCTTCCGGTCTCGCTACACGACCGCCGGGCACGTCTGCCCACGGCGCCTCGACGACGAGGAGGCGTTCGTCGCGTTCCTCGCCGCGCTCGGCGACCGGCTCGGCGGCGGCGCCCCGCTCTTCCTGCTCGACGACGACGACCTGAACGCCGTCGCTCGCAGGCGGGAGATCCTCGGCGACCGCTTCCTCTACCCGTTTCCCGAGTGGGAGACGCTCGAGCGGATCCAGGACAAGGCGCACCAGGTCGAGCGCGCGCGCGAGCTGGGCGTTCCCGTGCCGCGCACGAGTCGCGAGCCGACCGACGAGCTCGGCTTTCCCGTCCTGGTCAAGCCCTTCCAACCGGGCGCGTTCCGCCGCCGCTTCAGCGTGAAGGCGTTTCGCTGCGAAAGCCGCGCCGAACTCGAGCAGGCGTGGGAGCGGGCCCGAGGGTACGAGCCGCTCGTGTGGGAGTTCGTGCCCGGAGGCGATCGCGAGCTGTACACGCTCGGGAGCTACGTGGCCCGCGACGGCGAGGCGCTCGCGCTCTTCTGCGGACGGAAGCTCCGGCAGGACCCGCCTATGATCGGCAACGCCCGCGTCGCCGAGTCCGCGTGGGTGGACGACGTCGCGGCGCACGGCCTGCGCCTGCTCCGCGGCCTCGACTTCCACGGACCGTCGCAGGTCGAGTTCAAGCGCGACCCGCGCGACGGGGTGTACAAGCTGATGGAGGTGAACCCGCGGCTCTGGCAGTGGCACGAGCTCGCGACGGCCTGCGGCGTCGACCTACCGCTGATCGCTTATTGCGACGTCCTCGGCGACGCGCCGCAACCGCGCCCGATGCGCCGCCGGCCAATGCGCTGGGCGATCACCTTCAAGCAGGACAAGCGCCCGATGCCGCAGCTGCCACCGTACGTCGATCCCCTGCTCCACCTCGACGA
>JALZFG010000223.1 GCA_030861645.1 Actinomycetota bacterium | reverse complement strand
AGCCCGGCGCGATCGCCGTCGATCATGGCGGCGGCCGTGAAGATTCGCTCGTGCGGCGGCCCCTCCGTCTCGACGACGGTGTAGCTCACCTGGCGGCCGTCGCGGGCGAGCAGCTCCTGGAGATCCGTCTTGTAGTCGACGTAGGTCGTGAGCGCGTACTCGATTCGGCCTCGGAACGCGGCGACGATCGGCTCCTCGATCGGCTCGAAGCCGTGCTCGAGGAACAGGGCCGCGAGGACCGCCTCGAGCAGCGCGGCCTTCACGTTCTTGTTCTTCGCCAGCCGCTCGAGCTCCTCGGTTGGGGTGCCGGCGCCGCGCTCGATCAGGAGCCGGTCGAGCCCGAGCTCGGCCGCGACGGCCGCGCAGCTCTCGCGCGACACGACGTGCGACCGGATCTTGGCGAGCCGCCCCTCTTCGAAGTCGGGGTAGCCCTCGTACAGCGCGCGCGCGATCGCCAGCTCGAGGACGCTGTCGCCCAGGAACTCGAGCCGCTCGTACGACTCCAGCCGGTCGGCGGCGCCGGAGGGGTGCGCGAAGACGTAGCCGGCGCGATCGGGAGGAAGCTCCTCGACCAGCCGCGCGAGGTCGTGCGCGGTTGCCGTCCGCCTACTGGTGCGCCGTGACGTAGTCGACGGCCTGGCCGACGGTTTGGATCTGCTGGGCGTCGTCGTCCGAGATCTTGATACCGAACTGATCCTCGAGCTCCATGATCAGCTCCACGAGATCGAGCGAGTCGGCGTCGAGATCCTCGGTGAACGAGGCTTCCTCCGTGATCTGGTCCTCGTCGACCCCGAGCTGATCGGTCAAGACGTCCTTGACTCGCTCGAAGACTTCCTCGCGCGTCGCTGCCATGTCACCTCACTTGGGGGGTCGCTCTGGAGCCGGCGGATGCTACCACGCGGCCCTCGAAGCGCTCGGCAAGCCGCTCGACGACGCGGTGTTGGACGCCGCGGGCGGCGACGCGCACCGCGTTCGCGATCGCCTCACGCGAGGAGTTTCCGTGGGCGATCACGGCGAGCCGCCGGAGGCCGAGGAGGTACGCGCCTCCGTGCGTATCGGGGTCGAGACGCGCGCGGAGCGCGCGCGCCGCCGGGCGTACGAGCACGCCGCCCACCTTCCCCCGCCGGCTCCTGCGCAGCTCCTCGCCGAGCGAGCTCAGGATGTTCAGGATCGTCCCCTCGATCGCCTTCAAGCAGATGTTGCCCGTGAAGCCGTCGCAGACGACGACGTCCGCGGCTCGATCGAGCAGGTGGCGGCTCTCGGCGTTTCCGCCGAAGGCAAGCTCGGCGTCGGCGGCGAGCAGCCGATGCGCCTCGAGCGTGAGCTGATTGCCCTTCTCCTGCTCCTCGCCGATCGAGAGCAGGCGTACGTCGGGACGGCGCAGCTCGAGGATCTCCTCGGCGAAGATCGAACCCATGTGCGCGAACTGGAGCAGGTGCTCCGGCCGCGCGTCCGCGTTCGCGCCGCAGTCGAGCATCACGGATGGACGGCCTCGAGCCGGCAGGGGAACCGCGATCGCGGGGCGGAGCACGCCGGGCAGGCGCCGAAGCTCGAGCAAACCCGCCGCGAGCATCGCGCCGGTGTTCCCGGCCGAGACGACGACGTCAGCGTCCCCCTGGGCGACCGCGCGGCACGCGAGGACGAGCGAGCTGTCGGGCTTCGCGCGCACCGCCTCGGCAGGCTTCTCCTCCATCGTGATCGTCTCGGCCGCCTCGACGAGCTCGAGCCCGAGCGTGTCCAGGCCGCGCGGACCAAACAGCACGGGGGTGACGCCGTCGAGGGCGGCGTCGACGGCGCCGGCGACGATCTCGCCGGGACCGCGGTCGCCCCCCATCGCATCGACCGCGACGCGAATTGGCGAGCTCAAACGGTTACGGGGCCTCGGTGCGAAGCGGCTCGACGTCCCGGCCGCGATACGTCTTGCAGTTCGGACAGATGCGGTGAGGGCGCTTGGGCTGGTGGCAGACTGGACAGAGGTTGACGCGCGGAGCCGCGAGACGATGCTGCGACCGCCGCTTGTCGCGCCGCGCCTTCGACGTCTTCTGCTTCGGCACCGCCATGGATCGGCGGAGTATAGCGCTGGGATTCCTCGTGGAGGCCGCCCGGAGGGACGGTCCTACAGGCGATCCTTGAGCTCGGCGAGGGCGCCCCAGCGGGGATCGACGTCCAGTGGTCCGTGGTCGTGTGGCTCGGCGTCGAGGTCTAGTCCGCAGACGGCGCAGAGGCCGGCGCAGTCGACGCGGCAGAGGATCTTGTCGGGGAGTGCGAGGACGACCGCATCACGTGCCCACGCGGACAGGTCGAGCATGTCGTCCGCGATGTACGGCGTGCTCAGTTCCTCCGAGGTGCCGGGGCTCGTCGCCTGGTACTCGCGAGCGGAGATCGACTCGTCGACGACGGCGTCCTTCATGCACCGGTAGCAGGGCCCGTGGAGGCGAGCCTGGAAGCGCAGCTCGAACATCGTGCCCGTGCTCGCGCGAAACACCGTGAAGTCGGCGGCGACCTTTCCCGGGACGGGCAGGTAGCGCTCGCCGCCGAGCACCAGCGGCTCGAGCTCGACCTCCCGTTCGTCGCGGTAGGTCTCGCCCGAGCGAAGCTTGAGCGAACGCAGGCTGAAGCTGGTCATCGCGACCAGCGTAGCACTGCCCCCGGGCGCCCTAGTAGGCCGCCGCCTGCTCGTCCGAGTTCGGGGAGGCGACGCCCGCGACGACCGTCTCCTGAGACCGCTCCTGCAGGCGCTCGCGACCTCGCCTGACCGCCGTCAGGAATTTGTCGAGGTTCGTCTCGAGCGTCGAGAGAATGCCGTCCGCCCAGTCCTCGATCTCGAGGCGAGTCTCGCGCGCATCGCGGCGGGCCTCGTCGATGATCTCCTGAGCCTGCCGCTCGGCGAGCCTCACGATCTCCGTCTGGGAGGCCTCTCGCGCGGCCTGCTCGCGGGCCTCGCCCAGCAGGCGGTCGCACTCCCGCTTCGCTTCGGCGAGCATCTCCTGGCGCTCCTTGACGATCCAGCGAGCCTGCTTGATCTCCTCGGGGATCGTCGCCCGCATCTGGTCGAGGATCTCGTAGATCTCCTCGCGGTCGATCCGAACCTGGTCTGTCAGGGGGACGGCCTTGGCGTTGTGCACGAGGTCGTCGAGCTTGTCGATCAAAACGAGGACGTCCATCGCTGCCAGTGTACTTCCCCGCCCGGAAGTCGCGCTGCGCGCGCGACGTCCGGCTGCTCCGGCCCCCCGACCACCCGGCGGCGCGGGACGACGGTGCCCGCCCCGCTGGCGCGAGCGAGGGGCGGTGCCCGCGTGCTACTCCTGCGGGTTCAGCGGAGCACCCGGACGGCCGGAGGAATAGATCGCGGCAAAGCGGTGCGCGACGGGCTCCGGGACGAGGTCGTCGACCTGGCCGCCGAACGAGGCGATCTCCTTGATGCCGCTCGAGGAGATGAAGCTGTACTGCGGACGCGCCATCACGTACAGCGTCTCGATCTCGGGCGCGAGCGTCCGGTTCAGGTGGTTCATCTGGAACTCCCACTCGAAGTCGGAGATCACGCGCAGCCCCTTCACCATCGTCTTCGCGCCCCAACGGCGGGCGAACTCGACCACGAGCTCCGAGAAGACGTCCACCTCGACGTTGTCGAGGCTCGCGAGCGACTCCGCGAGGAACTCGACGCGCTCCTCGACCGTAAACATCGGCTTGGCCTTGTGCTGGGGGTCGCGCACGACGCCGACCACGACCCGCTCGAAGATCGCCGCCGTGCGCTCGATGATGTCCACGTGCCCGAGCGTGACCGGGTCGTAGCTCCCCGGACAAATCGCGGTCACGGGGTGCGTGTCACTCATGCTCGAAAACGGTGAGGCGCGTCGAGCCGTAGCGGCGTGTCGTCCGCACCGCAAGCGGGAGCTCCGGCGCCTCGGGCGCGCTCGTCTCGACGACCACGAGACCATCCTCGCCGAGCACGGCAGGTAGATAGGAGGCGAGCGCGGTCTGGGCCGACGGGAACATGCCGTACGGGGGGTCGACGAGCACGAGATCGTACCGCCTGGCGCTCCTCGCCTCGGCTGCGAGAGCGGCACGAACGTCCATCCGAAGCACGGTAGCTCCGCTCAGGCGCAGCTTCTCGAGGTTCCGCTCGATCGTGCGGACGGCCTCACGCTCGGATTCGACGAAGACGCACCTCCGCGCCCCGCGCGAGAGCGCCTCGAGGCCCATTGCGCCGGAGCCTGCGAAGAGATCGAGCACGGCGGCGTCCTCGACGGGCCCGATGAGGTTGAAGGCCGCCTCGCGGACGCGATCGGAGGTGGGGCGGGTGTCGCGGCCCTTGGGCGCGGAGATGCGCGCGCCCTTCCGGGAGCCGGCGATGATCCGCATCGCCTCGAGTCTACGCCGGGCAGGGATGTGGGACCGGCGCCGAGCCTGTCGCCGGCCCGGCCTGCTCGATTAGCGGCACGGGTCACGCAGGCGTCTACGCTTCCGGAACCTCGTCACGGAAGGCCGCCTCGACCCCGTCGCTCAGCGGCCCGGCGTACTCGACGAGGCGCTCGGCCTCCTCGCGCGCGCCCTCGAGCAGCGGGCGGTCGGCGCGCAGGCGTGTGAAGACGAGGTCGGAGACCCCCGACTGTCGCGTTCCGAGGAGCTCGCCACCACCGCGAAGCTCGAGGTCGATCTCGGCGAGCTGGAAGCCGTCGCTCGTCGCGACGAGCGCCTCGAGCCGGCTGCGGGCGGCATCCGTCAGCTCCTCCTTGCGACGCGAGACGAGCAGGCAGTACGACTGCTCCGCGCCGCGACCGACGCGGCCCCGCAGCTGGTGGAGCTGCGCGAGACCGAACCGGTCGGCCTCCTGGACGATCATGATCGCCGCGTTGGGAACGTCGACGCCGACCTCGATCACCGTCGTCGCGACGAGGACGTCGAGCTCCCGCGCCTTGAACCGCGCCATCAGCTCGCGCCGCTCGGCTGGCCGCAGCCGGCCATGCAAGCAGCCGACCCGGAGGCCGCACAGCTCCTCGCGCCGCAGCCGCTCAGCCTCCTGCTCCGCGGCGCGGGCCTCGATCGCCTCGGACTCGGCGACGAGGGGGCAGACCACGTAGGCCTGCCGGCCCGCTTCGAGGTGCCTTCGGAGGCGCGTGTACGCCGTTGCGCTCCGCTCCTGCGGGATCCAGCTCGTGACGATCGCCTTTCGCCCCGCCGGCGGCTTCGTGATCTCGCTGACCGCGAGATCCCCGTAGACGGTGAGCGCGAGCGTGCGCGGAATCGGGGTCGCGGTCATGTGCAGAACGTGCGGGGAACGCCCGGCGCGCTTGCCGTGGGGCTCGCCGGAGGCGGGCCTCGAGAGAGCGCGGCGCTGCTCGACGCCGAAGCGGTGTTGCTCGTCGACCACGGCGACGGCGAGGTCACGAAAGGCGACGTCCTCCTGGATCAGCGCGTGCGTCCCAACCGCGATCGTGGCCTCGCCCGAGACGATCGCCTCGCGGACCGCGGCGTGCTCCTTCGGTGACATCGCGCTCGTGAGCAGGCAGAAGCGCACTCCGAGCTCGCGCAGAAGATCCTCGAGCGTCAGAAAGTGCTGCTCGGCGAGCGTCTCCGTCGGCGCCATGAGCGCCCCCTGCCTTCCCGATTCGACGGCGCGCAGGAGCGCGTAGAGCGCGACGACCGTCTTGCCGGAGCCGACGTCTCCCTGGAGGAGTCGCTGCATGGGCACCTCCCGACCGAGGTCGGCATCGATTTCGGCGATCGCGCGCTCCTGATCAGGCGTCAGCGCGAACGGAAGCGCGGCGCGGTAGCGCTGGATCAGCTCACCGGGCTGCACGAGCGCCGCCGCCGCCAGCTGCTGGCGCCCACGTCGGCGGCGGGCAAGCCCGACCTGGAGGACGAGAAGCTCGTCGAATGCCAGCCGCTGCCGCGCGGCCTCGGCTTCGCGTAGGTTGCGCGGTCGATGGAGGGCGACGTACGCGTCGGCCAGGAACGGCAGTCGCCGTCGCACCTTGATCTCGGCGGGCAGCGCATCCCAGTCGTCGCGCGCGTGGAGGAGCGCGCCGGCGACGAGCTCTCTCAGCTTCTTCTGCGAGACCTCCTCGCTCGCAGGGTAGACCGGGGCGAAGTCGGCTGTCTCCGACATGCCGTTCAGGTCGTACGCCTTCACGCTGAACTCACCGCGCTTGAGCTCGCCGCGAAGGCGGACGTGCGCCCCGGGCTGGAGCCGCTCGACGAGCCACGGCTGGTTGAACCAGACCGCCGTGATCTCGCCGCTCCCGTCCGCCACGCGCGCCTTGACGAGCGAAAGGCGCCGGCGCGGCCGCTGCGTACGCGCCTGCTTAACCTCGCCCGCGATCGCGACCTCCTCGCCCGCCAGCACGTCGGCGATCCGACGGTTCGGGACGGGGCTCTCGTATCGGCGCGGGCGGTAGCGGAGGACGTCGCGGACGCTGCGCAGGCCGAGCTTCGCGAGC
>JALZFG010000221.1 GCA_030861645.1 Actinomycetota bacterium | reverse complement strand
CTCAAGATCCTTCTCTTCACCGCTCTGCTCGTCGAGCTTACGGCGCTGCTTCTGAGCGGCACGCTCGGGTCGCTCTTGGGACTCCTCGTGGCAGCGTTGATCTCCGTGCGTTTGTGGAGCGTGAGGCCGGTTGTCGGACTCGTAATGACGACACTTCCCCTTCTCGCTCTCGTGAGCCTCGCGTTGCTCGCGCCTGCCCAAGCGGATCGGATCGGCTTGGTTGGGCAGCGGGCGAACGACCGGCTTCGGACCTACGCCGCCGGCCTCGCCGTCGCGAGGGATCACCTCTGGTTCGGAACCGGAAGCGACGAGCGAGCCGTCGAGGAGATCGAGAATAATCCAAACTACGGATTCACCCGCTTCGGCGAAACCGGCTCGCAGCCGCATAACGTATTTCTCGAAGCACTCGTCATCACCGGTCTCCCCGGTCTCCTATTGCTCGCCTGGCTGGTGTGGTTAGTGCTGCGCATCCTCATGGCAAGTAGGCCCAAGCCGGAAGAGAAGGATTACCTGCTTCGCTGGGGGATCATCCTGGGCTGCATCGCCTTTCTTGTTCAGAATCTGACGAACACGTTGCTGACACATGCGCGGATCGGCGTAATCTTCCTCACTCTCGTCGTGATAGCAGCTCGGCTTGCCGCACTCCGCGCGGTCGGCGACGAGCAAACAGCGACAGTCAGCCGTCGACGATCCGGTGAGCTTCGCGACGCGATATCGGCAGCATGAGATGTCGGTGGTTGGAGTCCATCGGGCGACCGACATAGCGTCTTCGACGAGCGCGGCCGACGCAGCCGCGCGGAGTTCGGTGCGCGACGCAGAAACGTGGGCGACGAACGCGATCGCAATGGTGTCGAACGCGCTGGAGCCGCCGCCGGACGAGGGAATCAGGAAGTGTGCTCAGGAGCTCGCTGTCACTCTCCCGACAAAGGGCGTGAGCGTCCATTCGATATCGCGGCATGCACCCCGAGCGGCGAGGAAGCTGCTAGTGCATCCGCCCCTGATTCGCAAGCTTCGCGCAAACGGTGTCAAGGCGGTCATCTACCTGCCAACCCAGTCTGCCACAGTCGGGAGTCTTGTTCGGGCGGCGATCCTCCGGACGCTCGTGGATGCGAAGGTCGTGATTCTGGCCCTTCAACCGCGCGCCTTCTCTGCGACGTCATCGATACTCGCGAGACTTCTGCGTCCGGACCTCGTACTCACGCCGAGTCCTTCGATGTTGCAGGAAGCCGAGCGATGCGGCCTCGAGGCGAAATACATTCAGCTGGGCGCCGACCTCGATCGGTTTCAGCCGAGCGAGCCCGCTTGCAGGCTCGAGCTACGACGAAAGTACGGTCTTCCTGACGATCGGACGATCGTTTTGCACGTGGGTCATGCACGGCCGCACCGCGGTCTCGAGTGGCTGATCGGTCTCCGCGACGACGTTCTCCCGCTCGTCGTGATCGGGAAAAGCTTGGGCTTCGATCCAGACGTCGTCCAGACGCTTCGAAACTCCGGCGCCCGCGTCTTCGACGACTACCTGCCTGAAATTCATGAGATCTACCAGCTGGCGGACGTCTATGCGTTTCCGGTGCGGGACGAGCAGTCGGCGATTGGCGCTCCGCTCTCCGTACTCGAGGCGATGGCTTGCAACCTTCCGGTGGTAACCACGCGTTTCGGCGCGCTTCCGAGGATGATCAGCGAAGGCTCGGGATTCTTCTTCGTGGACGACGAGGCCGAGTTCCGTGCTTCCACGATCGAGGCGTTGCGCCTGCAACGTGACCAGGTTCGCACTCGAAGCCAGGTTCTGCAGTACAGCTGGGGGATGATGGCTGACGACCTCCTGTCCGCGGTGAAGGATCTCTTTGACTGACGCGACTCTTCGCCTGGCGTCCACGCTGCTCTTCGACGACCGCCCGGAGCCAGACGGGCG
Source organism: Actinomycetota bacterium (assembly GCA_030861645.1). Lineage (GTDB taxonomy): Bacteria > Actinomycetota > Thermoleophilia > Gaiellales > Gaiellaceae > JALZFG01. The sequence continues at coordinate 3,616 of JALZFG010000221.1, read as the reverse complement.
CCAAGACCTCTCGTCTTTGGTTCGCGTGTTGCGGCGCAACCGCGTGCCCGTCTCGTTACTGCCAGGGGCGGCGGCGCTCGCCGAGACCGACGGATCGGGAGCTTTCGCCGACTACGTGAAAGAGGACGGCCGGCGATACGAGCGCCAGCTCAGCGCATACCTCGAAATTGCCGACGCGTGGAGGAAGGAAGGGATCGAGGGCGTCTTGATCAAGTCGCCCGGCTATTTCCCGTACACGAGCTCGAACGTGGACGTCCTCGTGCCCCGCAGGCAGGCGTTGCAAGCGTGCAGGATTCTGGAGAGACTCGGATACTCAGAGCTTTGGCTCGCTCGGGAGCCGTATAAGCGGCTCTTCCGCCGAATTCAGCAGCCGCATCTGGGCTTTCCGATCCACGTTCACACCGCGGTCGCGTGGATCAACACGTTCTTGACGGATGTCCAGGTTCTTGACGGCCGCCGCCGGAACCGCGACCACGACGTCCTCCTCTACCCCTCAGCACAGAATGTGTTCCTGATCACGACGGCACATTGGCTCTACGAGGACAAGGAGCTGACGCTGCGCGACCTCTACCACGCGTCGCTTGCCGTAGCCGGCGGCCTGGACTGGGATTCGGTTCGGCGGTTGGCCGAGCGAATGGGGTGGCGATCGGGTCTCGAGTTCGCGATCGCCCTTTACACCGTCGCGGCCGAGCGGTTCGGTGCTCGAGATCTGCGTGCGAGTCTGCCAGACGCGGATGTCGAAGCACCACTCCTTCGCCGCGCGATCGAGCGATCGACACGATCGTCCGCTCCGATTCGGCTCTCGAAGCCGCTCTGCAAAGGTCTCCAGCTTGCGAAGACAGCCGGCGACCCGCGCCTTTCGACAACGGCGATGCTCCGCGAGCTTTCCACCGTCGTCTTCTACACGGTCCGCGCGAAGCTGCCCACGATCCGGAGGGGGCCGGTTTTCGTCGTCGCAGTAAGCGGTCCGGACGGCGCCGGTAAGACCACGCTTGCGCGGGCGCTGCAACAGTTCATCGAGCACGAGCTGGGTCTGTCTGCCTCCTACCACTGGCTCCGCCTCGGCACGTCAAACGTGCTCGAACGGGTCAGGATCGCAGGCGAACCGTTGCTCCACGCCGCCACCGCCGCCGGACCGCCCGCCCCCCGCGCCGCGCCGCGAGCTCCAGCCGCCAGAAAGCAACTCCTCCAGACCCGACCGAAACTGCGAGAGGCATGGTGCCACGCGCTGCTCGTCGACTTTCTGTTCCGGCTTTGGGCCGAGCGCCTCCGCTGCCGCATCCTGGGGGGCATTCACATCTTCGATCGGTACGCGATCGATGCGGCCGTCGATCTCGAAGTGATGTACCACTTCCCGAGGGCATCGCTCGCCGTCGCGCTGGCGCCGGCGCCGGCGGTCCAGATCCTGCTGGGAACAGCCGAGCCGGATCGACCAGCGCGCGCCGTCCCCGTCCCGGTCGCGAACGGCGAGCTCGCTCGATCCTACGGCCGGTACGAGACTGCCGCCGATGCGAGGATGGCTGCAAGAGAACCGCTCGAGTCGCTGCTCGACGACGCCGCGCGACTCGTGATGATGTCGTTGGTCCGCTCTTCGGGGACGCGCAGCGCGTGAGAGTCCTTACCGTAACGAACATGTATCCGACCGAAGGGCACGTCAATTACGGGATCTTCGTGCACGAGCACGTCGAGGCGCTCAGGCGACAGGGACTCGATGTCGACGTCTTCTTCACGAACCCCAAAGAGCGCCGCGCGAATTACTTCCTTGACCTGCCGAGACTTGCGTCCACGCTTCGGAGCGCGGCCCATGATCTTCTGCACGCCCATCACAGTTACTGTGTCTTTCAGGTCGCACTAAGCCGGCAGCGCCTGCGACGCTCACCTCCGCTCGTATTCACGCTGCACGAAGGTGAGGCGCACCTACCACGTGGCGTCAGGGACCCTAACGCTGACCTGCTCAAGCGACTCGTCTACTTGAAGCGCTTGAAGCGGCTAGCCGTGCAGCTGAGCGATCTTCCGGTTTCAGTCGAGTCCCGTCTGCCTCAGGTGATCGGCTCTACGCGACCATGTGCCGTTATCCCAGCGGGCGTGGACGTCGAGCTCTTCCGCCCAATGAACCGAGACGACTGCCGAACGAGGCTCGGCCTGCCTCCCGAGGACAGGATTCTCTTCTTCCCCGCCGATCCCTCACGGTTCGAAAAAGGAGCGGATATCTTCCGAAACAGCCTCTCGCTCCTCAGAACGCCAGTTCGCGTTGTATGGGGAGGCGGCGTCGAGCGGCGCGAAATGCCGTTATACATGAACGCGGCGAACGCCATCGTCCAAACCTCGCTCTTCGAGGGGTCGCCGATGGTTGTGAAAGAGGCGATGGCGTGCAATACACCTGTTGTCTCCACAGGCGTCGGAGACGTCAACGCTCTCTTCGGAGACACGCCGGGTTGCTTCTGCACGACGCATGAGCCGCGAGCCGTCGCCGAAGGCATCGACGCTGCGCTCGGGTTCCTGGAGCCCGTTCGCGGCCGCGACCGGATATTGGAGCTCGGGCTCTCGGTCGACACCGTCGCGGCGCGGTACGTCGAGCTGTATCGGTCGCTCGCCGAAGCCGGCAGGGCGAGAGCGAGCAAGCTCGGCGGAGCGGCCCCGGTGCCCTGAGGGAGGTCGAGCAAGCTGGGTCGCCGCATCTGCATCGTTCGGCAGAGCTCCTATCCCGCCTGCGATCGTGTGCGCCGGGAGGCTGAAGCGCTTCGCGACGCCGGATTCGAGGTGCACGTTGTTTCGCTGCACGGGTCGGGTGAGCGGGCGCTCGATCTCGTGGACGGTGTCCGCGTGTTCCGTCTGCCACTTGGCCGCAAACGCGCCGGCCAATTACGCTACCTCTTCGACTACGCGGCGTTCTTCTCACTGGCGTTGCCGACGGTTGCCAAGCTCCACCTCCGTCACCGGTACGCACTCGTGCAGGTCAATACGATGCCGGACTTCCTTGTCTTCGCGGCGCTCGGTCCAAAGCTCGTCGGGACGCGCGTACTCCTGGATGTGCAAGAACTTATGCCGGAGCTGTACGCGAGCAAATTTGGATTGAGCTTGAACCATCCGCTGGTGAAGGTTATTGCGGCACAAGAACGGATAAGCGCAGGCTTCGCTGACGCCGTAATGACTGTGCATGAACCGGGAAGGGTGCTGTTGCTCGGCCGAGGAGTGAGAGTCGACGCCGTAGTTATGAACTCGCCGGACGAGCGTTTCTTTCCCCGCCGCGCGAGCGCGCCGCTGCCGAGGGACGGGGAGTTGCGTCTCATCTCCCATGGGACGCTGGTAGAGCGTTACGGCTTCGACACCGCGATTCGCGCGGTCGCGATTCTGCGGCAGCGCTTCCCTCGAGTCCGGCTGACGATCCTTGGGGACGGGGAGTTCGCGCCCGCGCTCCGGAACTTGGTGAACGAGCTCGACCTTGGGGCTCATGTCGAGTTGCTCGGCTTTCGTCCGCTCGAGACCCTGGCGGACCTGCTCGCGCAGGCGCACGTCGGGATCGCCGCGAACAAGATTGATGACTTCACGCGGCTTATCCTGCCGACGAAGCTCCTTGAATACGTCGCGGTCGGAGTTCCCGCGGTCGTCGCGCGCG
>JALZFG010000399.1 GCA_030861645.1 Actinomycetota bacterium | reverse complement strand
GGTGAAGGACGTTCCAGGAGCCGCCGAGCTGTGGGTAGTCGTTCCGGAGCGTATGGAACGTGTGCGGGTCGGATGAGAAGATGCGCTCGAAGCGGCATCCGTTCAGCGTCTCGATGTTCGTCTCGGCAAGCTCGCGCCAGAGTCCCTCCTCGCCCACGCGCCGGACGTCGCACCCGCCGGTACGCTCTGCGTCGAAGAGGATCCCGTAGTCGGCGCCCGCCTCGCGCAGCACGGTCGCGAGCGCGCGTGTTGCCCGCTGGTTGCGCGGGTCGAAGGAAGCGTAGTCGCCCACGAACCAGAGCAGCTCGGCCGGCTCCTTACGGATGTCCTTGACGTCGAAGTCGAGCTCGCGCGCCCAGCGCGCGCGCTTCCGCTTCGGCTCCCCGAAGGAGTTCCCCGCGGTGTAGATCGTCTCGAGCGTCTGCTGGAGCTGCGCGTCCATCTCCCCCTCCTCGACGAGGCGCCGCCTGAGCTGGACGATCATCGGGACGTGCTCGATCCCGACGGGGCAGATCTCGACGCACGCCATGCACTGCATGCACGACCACAGCGTCTCCGGCTTGATCGTCCCGAGGATCTCGGCGTGGTCGGGGAACCGCGGCTCGATCCCGAGCGCCGCCCGGTTGCCCATCGAGCCCTCGGCGACTTCCCGCAGGTCGAGCACGACGTCGCGGGGCGAGAGCGGATAGCCGGTCGCCGTCGCGGGGCACGCCGCGTGGCACTTGCCGCACTTCGTGCACGCGTCCAGGTCGAGCAGATGCTTCGGCGAGAGCGCGTCGATGAATGCGTAGCCGACCTCGGCAGCCTTCGCGCCCGGCGCGAGCTGCGGCAGCCGTTCGCCCGCGCGCCCGTCCTTCACGGCGACGCTCGCCGGCCCCAGAAGCATGTGCACGGCCTTCGTGAACGGGATCGAGGAGACGAACGCGAGGGCGGCGACGCCGTGGACCCACCAGGTCGCGAGTCGGGCGCTGTCCGCCGCCTCCCCGCCGAGCCCCGCCGCGCCGAAGCCCTGCGCGAGCGCCCAGCCCGCCGGCGACCAGACCTCGAACGACGGGTCCCCGACCGCGATCCGGAAGGCCTCGAGCAAAAAGCCGGTGAGGGCGAGGAAGAAGAGGATCGCGAGGAAGAGCCAGTCGCCGATGACGTACGGCCGGCGGTCGTACTCTCCCTCCCGGCGATCCGGACGGCGGTAGTCGAGCCGGAACGGCTTCAGGACGGCGCGCTTGACCGCGAAGACCGCGAGGCCGATGACGAGTGCCGCGCCGAAGAGATCGAGGAACAGCGAGTAGCCGAGGTAGAACCAGCCGCGCCAGAAGTCGAAGCCGAGCAGGGGCCTGGCGACGTCGTCCTGGAAGGCGAGGATCGCGGTTCCGGTAAAGAGGACGAGGAAGCCGTAGAAGATGAGCAGGTGGCCCAGGCCGGCCAGCGGGTCGCGGCGCCTGATCCAGGAGTGCGTGAACACGACCCGGGCCGTCCGCGCCAGCCGGAGCGTCGGTCGGTCGAGCCCGAACGCTCCCCGGCCCTTGCGGTACTTGAGCACGAGGCGCGCGATCCCCCAGGCGAAGATCGCGGTCGAGACGAGGATCAGCGCGTACCAGATCGCGACCTCCCAGGTCTCGAGGCCCGCGAAGGTCTCCCGGGTCTGCTCGGCCGCGCCGAGGACGAAGGCGAGCGCCGCCGTCACCGCGCGGAGCCCCCGCGTCCTTCACGGGAACGGCGCCGTCCCGCAATCAGCTTCCACGCCCGAGACGGCGAAGCGCTCTTCGCGGTCATGGAAAGAGCTTCTCGAGTTCCTCCGCGACGTCGAAGAGGTCGGCCACGGCGCCGTAGTGGGCGACGTTGAAGATTGCCGCCTCGGGATCGGTGTTGACGGCGACGATCGTCCCGCTCGACTTCATCCCCGCGAGGTGCTGGACGGCGCCCGAGATCCCGAGCGCGAGGTAGACCTTCGGCTTCACCGTCTTGCCCGACTGCCCCACCTGGCGTTCGTTCGGCATCCAGCCCGCGTCGACGAGGGGTCGCGAGACGGAGAGCGTCGCACCCATCTTCTCGGCGAGCTCCTCGAACATCCCGATGTTGTCCCGCTCGCCGATTCCGCGCCCGATGGAGAGCAAGAAGTCCGCGGTCGTGATGTCGACGTCGCCCGTCTCGACCTCGACGAACTCCTTGTGCCGCGCCCGCGAGCGACCGCCGGCGACGCGGAACTCGCTCACCGTCGCGCCGCCGTCGCGCTCGGCCGGGGGCCACACCGTCGGGCGAAGCAGCAACAGCACCTGCTCCTTGGCCGGGAAGTCGAGCTCGGCGGCCACCTTCCCGCCGTAGAACGATCGCTGGACAACGAGCGCTTCGCCGTCGTCGCGCAGCGAGAAGACGTCGGTTGCGAACCCGAGGCCGAGCCTCGCCGCGACCGCAGGGCCGTACCCCATCCCGTTCACGGTGAAGCCGATCAGGGTCACGCGCGGCCGCCGGTCGGCGATGAGCGCCTCGACGGCCTGCTGGTAGACGTCGTTCTCGAACTCGTCCGCCTCCACCGTGACGTCGACGATCTCGCTCACGCCTTCGAGGTCGACGGCGTCGCGGAACCGCGACGGGTCGCGGGCGACGACAGCGACCGCGAGCGGGCCCTCGAGCTCTCGCCCGGCGGAGACGAGCTCGCGCGTGTACTCGCGCAGCTCGCCGCGCAGATGCTCGGCGACGACGAGGACGCTCACGCCGACAATCGCTCCCTGACGATCTCCGCGATCCGCTGGGCGACGGCCGCGGGATTCCCGTCGAGCATCTCGGCGCCCTCGCCCCTGGACGGAAGGAACATGCGGCGCACGCGGTAGGCGGGCTCGGGGAGGTCGTCCGGCGCGACGACGGCGATCTCCTTCTGCTCCGCCTGCTTGATCGCCCGCAGGGTCGCGTACCGCGGCTCGTTGATTCCGGTCTGGATCGTGAGGAGCGCCGGCGTCTCAACCTCGACCACGTCGACGAGACCGCCCTCGAGCTCGCGGTGCACCGTCGCGCGCTTCGCCTCGTGGTCGTACTCCACCTTCGTGACCACGGCGACGCGCGGCAGGTCGAGGAACTCGGCCAGCGCCGTTCCCGTCGCCGCCTGCACCGAGTCGCTCGACTGAACACCGGCGAGGACGAGGTCCGGCCTCTCGTGCGCGATCCGGCCCGCCAAGGCGCGCGCGACGGTGAGCGGGTCGGCGCCGGCGAGGTCTTCCGTCCAGATTCGCACACCTCGGTCGGCTCCCATCGCGAGGCAGCGCCGCATCGCCTCATCCGCCTCCTCGTCGCCGACCGAGACGATGACGACCTCGCCGTCCGAGGCGACCCGCTCGCGCAGCCGCAGCGCCTCCTCGGTCGCGAACGTGTCCCACTCGTTGAGCGCGACCTCCACGACGTCGCGGTCGACGTCGCGCTCGTCCGGACGGAACTCGATCTCGTCGCCGAGGACCGCGACCTGCTTCACGGAGACGACGATCTTCACCGCGCGTCGCCGCCCCGGCCCCGGCAGCGGCGCCGGCGCGATGTTCTCGACTCACCCACCGACGGCGGCGAGGCCGGGCTCGCGGATCTCCCGCTCGATCACGCGCCGCTCGCGGATGAACGGCTTCGGAACCTCCGGGTTCTCGGAGTCGATCTCGCGCGCGAGCCGGTGGCCGGAGAAGACGCAGTCGGCGACCAGCCGGGGCGCCTCGCAATCGCCGATCCGGTAGAGCGCCGTCACGCCTTCCTCCCGCAGCGCTTCCAGCCCGATCACGTCCTTCAGCTCGCGGTAGAGCGCCTCGTTCGAGCGCCGCTGGGTGACGAGCACGACGGCATCGACTCCCCACTCGGTCAGGTGCTCCTCGTCGTAGACGTGGAACGACGTCGCCCGCCCCGGTTCGATCGACCTCAGCATGTTGTGGGTGACGATCTCCACCTGGAGCTGGTGCAGCTTGCGATGCATGTTCGGCGCCTCGAGGGTGAAGTGCATGTAGGGCGCGATGTGGCCGAGGTGCGTCATCAGCGTCACCTGCTTCCCCTCGGTCGCGAGCTTCTCGGCGAGCGAGACGCCCATGAAGTAGCCGTCGTTGTCGAGGATCAGCACCTTCTGACCCGGCACCTCCTTCCCCTCGACCATGATCTGCTCCGGCGTGAGGCAGTGCGGCTGGCTCGCGTCGGCGCCCGGGATCGTGTCGTGCGTCGCGCCGTTGAGGCCGTCCGTCGCCCAGGACGCGCCGGTGGCGACGACGACGATCTCGGCACCGTACTCCCGCACGTCGCTCGCGGTGAGCGTCGTATTGGGGATGAACTCGACGTTCCGGAGCTTGTCGATCTGGATCTTGCGGTAGTTGACGACGCGGCCCCACTCGCCCAGACCGGGGAGCTGCGGGATCCAGCGCATGATCCCGCCCATCTCGCCCTGAGCCTCGAGCAGGTGGACGCGGCGCATGCCGCGCTTGCCGAGGATCATCGCGCACTCCATCCCGGCGGGCCCCGCGCCGACGACGAGAACGTCGTTGTCGGCGTTCTCGGCGCGGTCGAACTTCTCCGGATGCCAGCCGCGACGGTACTCCTCGCCCGCGGTCGCATTCTGCGTGCAGATCACGGGCGGCCCGCCGATCTCCCAGCGCGAGATGCAGATGTTGCAGCCGATGCACTCGCGGATGTCGTCGAGCCTTCCCTCCTCGATCTTCTTCGGGAGAAACGGGTCCGAGATGGACGGGCGACACGTGGCGATGATGTCGAGCTTGCCGCTCGAGATCGCCTCCACCATGAGATCCGGGCTCGTGAAGCGCCCGACGCCGAGCACCGGCTTCGTCGACACCGCCTTGACGGCCTCTTGCCAGGGCAGCTGTCGCCCGGAGGGGTAGAAGCGGGAGGGCGTTGCATCCTCGCCCCACTCGGAGATGCCCGAGACGTTGATGTCCCAGACGTCGACGAGGTGGTCGACGAGCTCGACGAAGGGGAGGCAGTCGCGCTCGAGCTGCGTGCCCGCCTCGCCCATGAACATGTCGGTCGACATGCGAACGGCGATGGCGGTGTCGTCGCCGACCGCGTCCTTCACCTGCTCGATCGTCTCGCGCCAGAACCGCGCACGGTTCTCGAGCGAGCCGCCGTACGCGTCGGTGCGCTTGTTGTAGTACGGGGTCAGGAACTGCTGCGGCAGATACGAGTGGGAGCCGTAGACGTAGACGATGTCGAAGCCGGCCGAGCGCGCGCGCCGCGCCGCATCGACGTAGAGCTGCTGCACCTCGCGGATGTCGTCCTTGTCCATCTCCTTCGGGTACGTGAGGTGCTCGAAGTCGCTCGGGATCTGCGACGGGCCGCGCGGCACCGCGCGCGACTCCATGCACGGAGCGTGCGGTCCCCCGTACCAGAGCTCGGCGGCCGCGAGCGCCCCGTACTCGTGGAGCATGTCGCACATGACCGCGAGGTTCCTGACGTCGTCGTCGTCCCAGAGGCGTGCCGAGACGCGGTGCGTGTCGTCGCTCTCGGGCGAGATCGAGCAGTACTCGGTGCAGCAGGCGCCGTAGCCCCCCTCGGCCTTCATCGCCCGGAAGTACGCCTGGTTGAGGGGCTTCTCGGAGCCGAAGCCGTTGCAGTGAGGGATCTGGTAGAAGCGGTTCTTCATCGTCTTCGGGCCGAGCTGGATCGGCTCGAAGAGAATGTCGTACTTGGGATCGCGCGCCATCTGGTGAAGCCTCCTTTGGGCTGGGAAGGCCATTTTCTAGGCGCTGCAGGCAGGTTGCAAGCGGCAGGACGAGCGCGGGCTGCGCCCTGCGGCGACGGGGCGAGGACGGCTAGACGGTTGATCGGAAATTCGAGCGGGCCCGGTTGACGGCCCCCGCGCGGCGCCGGATCGTCGGAGTTCACTGTTGCCCAGGCTTACGGGCGTGCGCTCAGAGCGACCTCGGCGCCCGGCTTGGCCGGTACCGCCCCGAAGCGGCACTCCAATTTCCGATCAACCTCTAGCGCGCGGGAGCGCTCGCGACCGGCGCCGGAGCAGTCGGCTCGGCCGGCGTCTCCTCGCGCAGCGTGATCGGCTGCCGGTCCTGGACCACACGACGGAAGAGGAACAGGACGATCGAGAAGAGCAGCACGCCCACCCCAATCCACGTTTCCTTCTTGCCGCCGTAGCCGGTCAGGCTCGGGTTCGACGCGCCGATGATGATGAGGAAGGCGTTCGCCGCCGCGAGCGCCGCCGCGATCGGGATCCAGATCGCCGGCAGCCTGATCGGGCGCGGCCACCGCGGCCGGTCCTTTCGGAGGAGCAGGAACCCGGTCAGCGCGAAGAAGTGCGAGGAGATGTAGCCGAGGTTGCCCGCGACGAGGATCGCCAGGATGTTGCCCACGAAGAAGACGAGGGCGAGGTTGACGACCATGTCGACGGTCATTGCCCGCGCGGGCACGCGGAAGCGGTTCAGGTGGAAGAGTTCCCTGACGGTCATCCCGTCGCGGGCGATGCCGTAGAGGGCGCGCGAGCCGTCGGCGGTCGCGGTGTTCATCGACAGCAGGAGGCTCGCGATGAGGAGCGCGACCATCACGTCGCCCGCACCGCCGACGATCGCGTCGAACGCGGGGACGTAGAAGCCGGCGGGGTCGTCGATCGCGGCCTGCTGCCCGATTGCGCCGGTGATCCCCATCGGGAGGAACGCGTAGACCGCGAGCGAGAAGAGCGCCGAGCTTCGAAGCGCGATCGTGGTGTCGCGGACGGTGTCCTTGTACTCCGGCGCGAACGCGGCGCACGTCTCGACGCCGTACGCCGACCACCCCATGATGTAGAGCCATACCACGGCCGTCTTCCAGTCCGGCACGTTCCAAGCGATGTTCGCGTTCGACCAGTCGCCGGTGATGTAGGGGACGACTATGAAGACCGCGAGCGGGACCATGAGCATCGCTCCCGTCGCATAGGCGACCCAGACGGCAGGGCGGATTCCGAAGATGTTGAAGAGCCAGACGGCGAAGATCACCCCGGCGGCGATGACGTGCGGGAGGCCGAGGCTGTCGACCAGGCCGCTGCTGAACGTCCAATCCTGGCCCGGCGCCCACTCGGCCTGGACGAGGCTGCCGATGAGCACGCCGAAGAGCGCGAGCACGCTCGACCACGCGAACCAGTAGCCGAAGGTCGCGACCGGGCCGACGAGGGAGAAGTAGCGGCGCCAGCCCTCGTGCGCATACAGAGCGATGCCACCCGGCTTGTCGGGGAACATCGCGGCGGTCTCGGAGTAGATCCAGTTGGCGAGAACGCCGAGGAACATCGAGATCGCCCAGAAGGTCGTCGCGCCCCACCCACCGAGCGACCCGATCGAGAAACCGAGCGAGCCGATCAGGAAGCCCGGGTTCGCGAGCGCGACGACGAACCCGTCGTACCAGCGGAGCGCCTTCAGGAGTTGTCGTTCTTCGACGACCGCGACTGCCACAGATCCTCCTTCCGACGGAGAGCGATGCCCCGCTCCGGCGAAGCAGCGCGAAGGTAACACCACACGCCTGCGACTTCAATCGCCGACGTACAATCACGACGGTGCGTGCACCGCCGATCACGATCGCGTGCGAGTGCGGCGAGATGGAGCACGTGCCCTACGGCGAGACGTGGAAGTGCGGGTCGTGTGGACGTCGCTGGAACACGCGCCAGATCCCCCCCGACGAGTACTGGGGGATCATGCGGGACATGCGCCGGTACCGGCTCTCCGTGATCGGGATCGCGCTCGCCTTCTCGCTTGCGTTCGCGCTCCTCGCGATCTTCGTGACGGAGTCCCTCTTCCTCCTCCTGCCGGTCGTCCTCGCCCTGTGGTTCATCTGGTACATGCCCGCCTGGAGACGGAAGGTACGCCGGCGGGCGCGGAACCTCCCGAAGTGGAACTTGCGTCCCGAGTAGGCGAGCGCGCCGGCGCTCGGCCACCCCGGCCGGTTCTGCTCGCGACGCTCGGCGTCCCGTTCGAGCCGGCCGCGTGCGAGTTCGCAGTCGACACCGCCGTCGAGCTGGGCGAGCCGCTGATCGTCGCGGTCGTCGTCGAGCTGCCGCCACTCGCGATGTCGGTGAACCTCGGCTACGACCAGCTCGAGGATTCGCCGGCGGAGGCGGAAGCTTTCCGTGCCCCGGCCGCGCTCGCCTCCTCGCTCGGCGTGCGGGTGGAGCGCCTCCGCGTGAAGAGCCCGAGACCTCTGGAGGCGCTCCTCGAGCTGACGGCGGAGCGAGCGCCGAGCGTGCTCGTCTTCGGACCCGACAGAACGAGACTTCGCGGTCGCCGCTATCGGAAGGCCGAACGGGCAATCCGGGAGCGAGCCGCCTGCCTCGTCTGGCTTCCGTAGCCCTCCCCGGGCGCGCAAGCTTCTCGGTCGCCGCCGTGCGGAGCATGGCGACGGCGGCGGCGCGGCCCGTTTTCGGAACCCCGCCCGTGGAGATACCCCGCCACGGAAAGGGGTGCACAATGGTCGAGAGCTATTCCTTGGAGGAGCTCCGGCGCTTCGCGGGGCATGAGGTCGTCGACGTGAACGGGGAGTCGGTCGGCTTCGTCGACCTCCTCTTCCTCGACGACGAGACGGGGCGGCCGGAGTGGGTGGGCGTCTGGAACGGCGTGTGGGAGACCCGTCCTCGCGTCCTCGTTCCGCTGCGCGGCGTCGAGGTGGTCGGAGAAACGCTGCGAGTTCCCTGGACGAAGGACCTGATCGAGCGCGCGCCGAGCTACAGCGAGGAAGACGATCGCGGGGTCTTGGGCGACGACCCGCACGGGTTCGGGATCTCGCGCGAGAAGGAGCGCGACGCGTACCGGCACTACGGCGTCGAGCCGCCGGGGGAGCGCGCCGGCGACGTCGCCGCTCCGCGCTACCGCGCCGAGCGGCTCGACGAGGGCGGACCCGGCGCGACGCGCTAGCGGATCGCGCGGGCTCGAGCAGGAACCGCGCTTGCGCTCCACCCGAGCGCGCGCGAGATTGCGTCCGTGCGCTCCAGGAGCGGCGCGAGCGCACTCCTTCTCGCTCGCCGCTCGAAGCGCGAGGCGGGTCCCTGGACGCCCAGGATGGCGGCGAGCTCGGCGCGGCCGCTCCACACGGGCGCCGCAATCGCGCTCAGGTCGTGCTCCCGCTCGCGCACCGCCTCGGCCCAGCCGCGAGCGCGGACGCGGTCGATCTCGGCGGCGAGCGCGTGTGTATCCGCGATCGTCCGCTCCGTGTAGACGGCGAGAGGTCCCTCGGGTAGGGGCGACGCGCCGAATGCGAGCAGCACCTTGCCGGTCGCCGTCGCGTGGCCGACGCTCGGGCGTCCCAGGCGGGCGACGCTCTGCACCGACGCCCGGCTCTCGACGAAATCAACGGTGACGGCGTCGTGCTCGCCGGGCGCGGAGAGCGTCGCCGTCTCTCCGGTTGCTTCCGCGAGCGCAACGAGGTGCGGGCGCGCGACCGCGCGGAGATCGAGGCGGTCGAGGACGGCGTTGCCGAGCTCCACCAGGCGGTGCCCGAGGCGATAACCGCCGCTCGCCGCGTCGTGGCGCACGAACCGCGCCGCGGCCAACGTGGCGAGCAGCCGCGAGACGGTGCTGGCGTTGACGCCGGTCCGCCTCGCGATCTCGTTCGTGCCGATGGGTTCGCCGTCCGCGAGGGCATCGAGCACCGCGAGCGCGCGGGCGACGGCGGCGACGTGGCGCTGTGCTGGCCGACCGGTGCGAGGCATGGTAGTCTCCGGCGCGTGCATTTTGCCATGCCATTGCCCTTCGGGCAATAGCGGAGCCGGTGGCCGTCCCGCCTCGCTCCCCGTACGTCGTCCTGGGCGGCGGCGTGCATGGCCTCTCGACCGCCTACCACCTCGCCCTCGCGCTCCAGGAGAAGGGCGCGGGCTCGGGGCGCGACATCGTCGTGCTGGAGAAGAGCAGGATCGGGGCCGGTGCATCAGGGATCGCGTGCGGCGTCGTGCGCAACTTCTACTTCTCGCCGGGGATGGCCGAGGTCATTCGCGTCTCGGTCGAGCTGTTCGAGTCCGACCCCGTCGGCTTCGGCTACCACCCCGTGGGCTACATCGCCGCGGTTCCCGAGCAGCAGGCCGAGGACTGCGTCGCGATCCAGCGCCGGCAAGCCGAGATCGGCTACCGCTCGCAGGTCGTGCTCGGAGAACGGCGCTGCCGGGAGCACATGGCGGCGATCTTCCCCGACTGGAACGGCGACGGAATCGAGGCCGTCCTGCACGAGGCGCAGGGCGGGTGGGCCGTCACCCGCGAGACGGTCGAGCACCTCGCCCGGCTCGCGCGCGAGCAGGGCGTCCAGATCCTCGAGGGCGTCGAGGTCACCGGTATCGACCTCCACGACGGAGAGGTGCACGCGATCGACACGAACGAGGGCACGATCGAGACGGAGCTCTTCATCGGCGGCCCGGGGCCCTGGGCGGGGCACGTGTGGAGCATGCTCGGTCTGCCGGCGCAGGTGCGCGTCGCCGGCAAGGAGAAGCCGACCTCCCCGATTGGCGATTCCCCGCGCGTCGAGGCGGAGCCCGAGCACGGCAACGGCGACGAGCTGAAGCCGGTCGTGACGTACTGGAAGCTGCAGGAGGGCGACTACTGGCTCGACGACGTCGACTTCGCAGACGCGGGCGGGAGGGAGCCGCCGGTCGTCCACCTCGACCACGTCGTCCCGCTGCGTTCCGACCGCGACGGGCGCGTGATCGAGGATGGTCCCTGGGGGATCTACTACAAGGTCGGCCGGCGCGGGTACGGCGTCCAGGGCGGTGGTGTCCCGATCAAGCTCGGCACGGAGGTCGACCTCGAGCCCTACGGCCACGAGAACCCGGACCACGTCGTCGGCGATGAGTTCACGGATTACTTCACGGCCGGCCTCGCCTGGGCGCACCGGCGCTTCCGCGGCAAGGGTCGTGCGTGGCACGCCGACCCCCACGGCGGGGTCGGCGCGTTCACGCCCGACAACTACCCGATCGTCGACTTCGTGCGGCCCAACGCGTACCTCGTGCTCGACTCCAACCACGGCTTCAAGATGATCGGGATGGGCAAGCTCGTGGCGAGAGACATCGTCGGCGGCGGCGAGAGCCGCCTCGAGCCGTTTCGTCTCTCGCGCTACGAGTCAGGCGTCACGCACGCCGCCTCGCACTCGCCGTATCCCTGGAACTGAGGAGGACGAGCGCCGCCGTCGCGATCACGGCGAGCTCGAGCACGGCGACGCCGGGCCAGGCCCAGGCCTGCCACGCGAGACCGGGCAGGTACGCCCCGAATGCGCCGGTCGCGTAGTAGATGCTGAAGTAGATCGCGCTCGCGGCGCCCCGGTCGATCGTGGTCGCGTCGGCCACGCCGAGCTGCGCCGCCGTCACCCCGGCGAAGTTGCCGATCGCGACGAGCGCGAGCCCGCCGAAGAGCGTGGGAAGGATCGCCGGAACGGTGAGGGCGATCCCCGCCGCAGCGACGCCAAGGGCCGCGAGCGCGACGCGTTGCCAACCGAGACGATCGGCCACGCGCCCGACGAGCGGCGTCACCGCGCCGAGCGGCCAGAGGAGAAAGACGAGGCCGATGGCGGCCGTTCCGAACTCGAACGGCGGCCGCTCGAGGCGGTAGGTGACGTACGAGAAGGTGCCGACGAAGACGAAGAAGAACGTGCTGCCGGTCGCCGCGG
>JALZFG010000384.1 GCA_030861645.1 Actinomycetota bacterium | reverse complement strand
TCGACAACGCGCGATCGGCCTCAGCCGGCAGCAACTCGTCTGGACCGTGAGCTTGTGCCTCAACTGAACTCATGAAAATCCGTTTCCGGACACGCCCCTAGCGCGGTGTTCGGGTATCGACGCCGGTCGTCGGCAGCAGGTTCCGGCGCGAGTGCTCGCCGGATGGGTGGCGCTCGCCCGACTGGCCGAGCAGGATCGCGGCCGCCGCGATCACCACCCCCGCAGGAATCCAGAGCGGCATCGCCGTAACGAATCCGGCGAGCGCCGCGACGATCAAGAGGATGCGGGCGGCAGGCGCACCCGTGAGCGCGAGGCCTGCGCCGACGAACGCGAGCCCGAGGACGGCGACGGTGAGGATCCCTCCGACGCCGGCCAGTACGAGAAGTGCCGCCGGCGACTCGCCGCTGTCGATGTTGAACGCGTTCACGAGGCCCGCGAAGTCGAGTTGGGCCAGCGGGATCGGGATCGCGCTGGCGGCGCCGACCGCTGCGAGCGCGGCGGCGGCGATGCGGTTCGCCGTCAGTCGTTCTGTGTTGTGAATGCTTGTCATGCCTCGAGTGTGGTCGTTCCGAATCGAGGACGACAGCCCGCTGACGGGGCTCTCGCTACCGGCTAGCCGTACTTCTTGAAACTCCGGCCCGCCGGGTAGCGACGGCCGGGGGCGGCGGCAAGGCTTGAGCGGTGCCCGAGCGAGGCGTGCTGCCGCTGTACATCGTGCGGAGGCCCGTGCAGGATTTCTGCGATCGGTTGATGCGGCGTGACCTCTTCATCGCGCTGCTCGCGCTTGGCGCGGGAGTAGGAGCAGCGCTGCTCGTGCTCGGAAGCGACCGCGAGGCGAGCCCGGCGGCCGCCTCGGCCGCGCTCGCGCTCGTCGTCGGCTGGGCCTACGTCGGTAGCGGCCTGATCGCACGGCGGCAGCGACCCGAGAACCGGCTGGGCACGGTGATGATCTTCATCGGCTTCGCCTGGTTCGCCACCTTCCTGGCGGACGCGGATGCGTCCGTGCCGTTCACGCTGGGGACGGCCGTCGAGTCCGTGTACCTGCTCGGCTTCGTGTACCTGGTGCTCTCGTTCCCGACCGGGCGCCTGCGGAGCAAGCTCGACCTCGGACTGATCACGGCCGCGGTTCTCCTCGTCAGCGTGGTCGAGGTCGCCTGGCTCCTGTTCGCCGACTCGCGCGCGCAGATCTGTTCCGACTGCCCGCACAACGCGTTCGAGATCACGCGCAACGACAGCGTTGCCCACGGGCTGCTCGAGGGGCAGCGCACCGTCGGCGTTGTGCTCTCGGTGTACACCGTCGTCCTGCTGGTTCGCCGGTGGCTGCGCGCGAGCACTCCCGAGCGGCGGGCCGGCGCGCCGGTCCTGTGGGCGGGCAGCGCGATGTTCGCGGCACTCGCGTTCTCGGTCGCCAACGACATCTTCGATCACCCGCTCGGGGAGGGGCCCGCGTGGACGAGGGAGCTCGTGTTCGCGTCGATCCCGATCGCCGTGCTGGCCGTGCTCCTGCAGCGCCAGCTCGCCCGCGGCGCCGTCGCCGGACTCGTGGTCGAGCTCGGCGAGGGCGCGACCTCGGTCGACTTGCGCGAGGCGCTCGGCCGCGCGCTCGGGGATCCCTCGCTGGAGCTCGCATATTGGGTTCCCGCGAGCGCTCGCTACGTCGATTCCGGCGGATCTCCGGTCGAGCTGCCGCAGCCAGGAGGTGAGAGGACGGCCAGCATCCTCGAGCGGGAGGGAGAGCCGATCGCGGCGCTCATCCACGATCCCGCGCTTGCTGAGAACAACGAGCTCGTGCAGTCGGTCTGCGCCGCTGCCGGATTGACGCTCGAGAACGCGCGCCTGCAGGCGGAGCTGCGGGCACGGCTCGCCGAGCTGCAGGCTTCGCGCGCCCGTCTGGTCACGGCGAC
The DNA here is from genome assembly GCA_030861645.1 of Actinomycetota bacterium. Lineage (GTDB taxonomy): Bacteria > Actinomycetota > Thermoleophilia > Gaiellales > Gaiellaceae > JALZFG01. The sequence goes on along the minus strand of JALZFG010000384.1, from coordinate 9,447 downwards.
GGAGGGTGAGCGGCGGCGAATCGAGCGCGACCTGCACGACGGGACGCAGCAGCGGCTCGTCTCGATCGCGATGACGCTCGGCCTCGCCGAGTCGAAGCTCGCGGCTGACCGACCGGCGGTCCAGCCCGTTCTGCGCGAGGCGCGCGCTGCGCTCGCCGTTGCGCTCGCGGAGCTCCGCGAGCTGACGCAGGGGATCCGCCCAGCGATCCTGGTCGAGCGAGGGCTCCCCGCCGCGCTCGACGACCTCTCGAGGCGAGCGGCGTTGCCGGTGCGGCTCGACATCACCCTCAGCGGCCGATTGCCCGAGCAGGTTGAAGGCGCTGCCTACTTCGTCGCGAGCGAAGCGTTGACGAACGCGGCCAAGCACTCGTACGCGAGCGAGGTGCGCCTCGCCGCCTCCCGGAAGGATGCCGTGCTCGTGCTCGAGGTAGCCGACGACGGAATCGGCGGCGCAGCCGCCGGCGGCGGCTCGGGCTTACGCGGTCTCGCCGACCGCGTCGAGGCGCTCGGCGGCCGCCTAACGGTCTCGAGCCCGCCGGGGCGGGGCACCGTCGTGCGGGCGGAGATCCCATGCGCGTAGTCGTCGCCGACGACGCGGTGATCCTGCGCGAGGGCCTGGCGCGGCTGCTCGAGGAGGCCGGATTCGAGGTCGTCGGTCTCGCCGCCGATGCCGACGAGCTGTACGCGCTCGTCGAGCGGTCGACACCGGACGTGGCGATCGTGGACATTCGTATGCCGCCGACGCACACCGACGAAGGCCTGCGCGCGGCGAAGCTGATCCGCGCGCGCTGGCCGCAGGTCGGCATCCTCGTGCTCTCGCAGTACGTCCAGGCGCGCTACGCGGTCGAGCTGCTCTCCGAGGGGACCGAGCGCGTCGGCTACATGCTGAAGGACCGCGTCTCGGATCTCGACGAGCTCTCAACAAGCGTCGCCCGAATCGGCGAGGGTGCCTCGGTACTCGACCCGGCGGTTGTGGCGCAGCTCGTCGGGCAGCGCCGCAAGGGCGATACGCCGCTCGAGGATCTGACCGAGCGCGAGCTCGAGGTCCTCGCCTTGATGGCCGAGGGCCGCTCGAACAAAGCGATCGCAGAGCGGCTCTTCATCACTGAGCATACGGTCGAGAAGCACGTGAAGAACATCTTCGCCACGCTGCGGTTGCCGCAGTCAGAGGACGATCACCGGCGCGTGCTCGCCGTGGTCACGTTCCTCAACGCGGCGTAGATACCGGCCAGCCCCACCACGAAAGTGTCCGGCTGTCCGGCTGGGCAAGCGACGGCGGCGATGCGAGCCTCGCGACATCGAAAGGAGGTCGGACGTGGGCATCGGACGCTGGAGCATCAGTCACCCTCGACTCGCCGTCGCAGCCTGGCTCACCTTCGTCGTCACGTGTGTCGCGCTCGGCGCGATCAGCGGCACGAAAACGCTCGACAACGGAGCCGTGGGCGAATCGGCGCGCGGCTACGCCATCATGAACAAGCACGGGCTCTGGGCGCCGGCTCGCGAGCTCGCGTACCTCCACGCACGGCGCGCATCCGTCCCTCCGGGTGCGATCCGCGACATCGAGCGGCGCTTCCGCGCGCTCGGGCTCGCACCCGAACTCAAGCTCTCCGCTGACCGGCACTCCGCCGTCGTCGTCGCGAAACTCACGCCGCAGATCGCGGTCGAGCGGGTTCGCGCCACGGTCGACGCGGCGGCGCGCGCGCACCCTGAGCTGACGATCGAGGAGACAGGCGACGTCTCGGCCGACCAAGCACGAGACCGCACCGTCGACCGCGACCTGCACCGCGCCGAGCTGCTCTCGATCCCGGTGACGCTGCTCGTGCTGCTCTTCGCGTTCGGCGCGCTGGCCGCGGCGCTTGTCCCGGTCCTGCTCGCGCTGAGCGCTGTCGCCGCCGGACTTGGGCTGCTCGGCCCACTCAGCCAAGTATTTCCCGTCGAGGACAGCGCCAAGACGGTCGTGCTCCTGATCGGGATGGCGGTCGGCGTCGACTACGCGCTCTTCTTCGTCGTCCGCTCGCGTGCGGAGCGCAACCGAGGCGCATCGATCGACGAGGCGCTCGGAACGACGCTCAGGACCTCCGGCCGAACCGTCGTCGTCTCCGGCGTGACGGTCGCGATCGCTATGGCCGGCATGTATCTCGTCGGCGTCAGGACGCTCAGCGGCATCGCGACCGCGGCGATCGCCGTCATCGCGTGCGCCGTGCTCGGCGCCGTCACCGTCCTGCCCGCGACGCTGCGGCTGCTCGGCCCTCGGATCGACCGTGGCCGAATCCCGCTTCTGCCGCGCGCGCGCACCGACGGCGGCAGTCGCTTCTGGTCTTCGCTCGTCGATCGCGTCACTCGACGCCCACTGCTCGCCGCCGCGCTCTCGATCGCGCTGCTCGCCGCGCTCGCCTACCCAGCGCTCTCGCTGCGGACCTCCAAGCCGAGCGACCTTGCGCTGACCGCCCAGAGCGACACGGCGTTGAAGGCGCTTGCCGCCGTCCGCCGCGCGTTCCCAAGTGCCGGCGAAACCGCCGTCGTCGCCGTCGAAGCACCCCGCGCGAAGCAGGAGGAGCTCAAGCAGCAACTGCGTCGCCTGAGCCGACGTGCGGTCGAAAGAGGCCTCGCGCACGAGCCGGTCGATCGGATCCGAATCGTCTCGACCGGTGCCGGCAGCGCCGCGGCACTCTTCCTCCCGCTGACCGGCAACGGCGCAAACACGTCGAGCCGCGACGCCGTGGAGGCACTTCGGCACCGGCTGATCCCGTCAACCCTGGCGCGGATCCCCGGGGTCGAGACCGCCGTCACCGGCCCCACGGCTGAGGACGTCGACTTCACCCGCCAGATGCGACACGCGCTCCCGTACGTGCTCGCGTTCGTGCTCGTACTCGCGTTTGCTTTGCTCCTCGTCGCCTTCCGCTCGATCGTCGTTCCGCTGAAGGCGATCGCGCTCAACCTGCTCTCGGTCGGCGCCTCCTACGGCGTGCTCGCGCTCGTCTTCCAGCACAACTGGGCGGAATCGATCCTCGGCTTCACGTCGAACGGCACGATCGTCTCCTGGCTACCCCTCTTCCTGTTCGTCGTGCTCTTCGGGCTCTCGATGGACTACCACGTGTTCATCCTCGGCCGCGTGCGCGAAGCCGTCGACGTGGGGCAACCCACCGAGAACGCCGTGCGGCGGTCGATCGCACTCACGGCTGGCGTCGTCACTGCCGCAGCCGTTGTCATGGTCTGCGTCTTCGCCCTGTTCGGAACGCTTTCCTCGCTCGAGCTCAAGCAGGCGGGTGTCGGCCTCGCCGCCGCTGTCCTCATCGACGCGACGCTGATCCGCGGCGTGCTTCTCCCGGCGACGATGAAGTTGCTCGGCGATTGGAACTGGTACCTGCCGAGGCAGCTGCAATGGCTCCCGCGATTTCCCCACGAACGACCTCAGTCGCGGCATGAACTCGCAACGTCGATAGAAGCAAGCCCGTGACCGACCTCCTTTTGGATACGCCGCCGTCGGCCGGCGCGGCGCCCCGACGAGCGCCGGATTCGCGCGGACCGGGTCAGTAGGAGCGCGGCAACCCGAGCACGTGCTGGCTGAGGTACGCGAGAACGAGGTTGTTCGAAACCGGCGCCACCGAGTAGAGGCGCGTCTCGCGGAACTTCCGCTCGACGTCGTACTCCCGCGCGAACCCGAAGCCGCCGTGCGTGTCGAGGCACACGTTCGCCGCCTGCCACGACGCCTCCGACGCGAGCAGCTTCGCCATGTTCGCCTCGGCGCCGCACCGCCGCCCCTCGTCGAAGAGCGACGCGGCGCGGTAGCGCACGAGGTCGGCGGCCTCGATCGCTGCGTACGCGCGCGCGATCGGGAACTGCACGCCCTGGTTAGCGCCGATGGGCCGTGCGAACACGACGCGCTCCGACGCGTAGCGCACAGCCTTGTCGACGAACCAGCGCCCGTCGCCGATGCACTCCGCTGCGAGCAGGATCCGCTCCGCATTCATTCCGTCGAGGATGTAGTGGAAGCCCTTGCCCTCCTCGCCGATGAGAGCGTCGGCAGGGACCTCGACGTCGTCTAGGAACACCTCCGTCGTCGCGTGGTTCATCATCGTCGCGATCGGGCGGATTCTCAGCCGCTCGCCCGCCGCCGTCATCTCGATGAGGAAAACGGAGATCCCGTCGCTCTTGCGCTCGACCTGTTCGAACGGCGTGGTGCGCGCGAGAAGCAGCAGCAGGTCGGAGTAGAGGGCGCGCGAGGTCCAGATCTTCTGCCCGCGGATGACGTACCCGCCGTCGACGCGTCGCGCGCTCGTCTGGATCCGCGTCGTGTCCGACCCGACGGTCGGCTCCGTCACTCCGAACGCCTGCAACCGGAGCTCGCCCGCGGCGATGCGTGGCAGGTAGCGCCGCTTCTGCTCCTCGCTCCCGTGTCGGAGCAGCGTGCCCATCGTGTACATCTGAGCGTGGCAGGCGGCGGCGCTGGCGCCCGACGCGTTGATCTCCTCGAGGATGACGCCCGCGGCGGTGACCCCAAGACCAGCGCCGCCGTACTCGTCTGGAATAAGCGCGGCGAGCCAGCCGTGCTCGGTGAGGGTCTGCACGAACTCCTCCGGATACCGGTCGGGCTCCAGCGAGCGCCAGTACTCACCCGGGAAGCCGTCGCACAGCTCGCGCACGGCACGACGGATCTCGAGCAGCTCGTCTGGGGTCGAGGTCGCCATGACGGTCTCGTGCGGCCACGATATCCGTGAAGGGCTGCAGGAGGCCGAGCTCGCGTCGCGCGTCGCGCAGCGCGTCTGGCGCCAGAGGCGGGCCGGGTCTCACGGAGCGTTCCGCGTGGCGTGTCGACGACGAAGTCGCCGTGGTCCAGCGCGCCGGTGAGGCGGGCGGCGAAGGACCTCTGGCACCTGCTCCGTCGGCGAGATCGGCGCGAATCCGCCGCCCGTCCATCTCAGTCGGTGAGCGCGGGATCGTGCGCCGCCAGGTCGGCGTACTCCGGGTGCCGCCGGAGGTACGAGGCGACGAACGGGCAGAGGGGAACGACCGACAGGCCGCGGGCGCGGATGTCGTCAAGGGCGCCGGCAGCCAGCCGCGAGCCGAAGCCGCGACCTTCGAAGGCCGGGTCCACGACCGTGTGGATCAGCACGACCGCGCCGGGTTGCGGGCGGTACGCGATGACGCCGACGAGGCGGTCAGCGAGACGCAGCTCGTAGCGCCGGTCAGACGGGTTGTCGCTGACGCGGGGCTCGGCGTCTTCCGCCACGGTTCATCACTACCCGCCGGACGAAGACGTACGCCCCCCTCTGCCGTCCGCGCGGCGGCGACGAGCTCCTCAGCGGAACGAGCGGGTCGCGTTTCCACTCCACCCTCGGGTTCGCTTCGGCCGCCAGGCAGGAGAAGGTCGAGTCGTCGGCGAGCAGCGTTCGGTAGCGGGGCGCAGGCGGCGGCCAAATCGCTGCTGCCGGCGGGGTGCACGACGACGTAGCGGCCCCAGCTCCACGTGCCGCTCTGCTGGACGATCGACAGCAGCAGCAGGTGCTCGAGCCACATCACGGCGAGCCCCGTCCTCCCCCTGACCGCCGCGCCTGGTGGTCGCGCAACTTCGGCGGAAGGCGGTCATCTCCCGTCGTCCGGGAACCCGGTCGTCCGGCTCCCAGCAGTGCGCGGCCTCGAGCTCCTGCCGCGAGCGGAGCCTCGCCCACCGTCAGAGGTTTTCGAGGAAGTCGAGCACGCGCCGTGTCAGCAGAGCCGCTGCATCCGCGTCGTACGACGGCAGGCTGGAGTCGGCGAAGTAGTGCTGGTCACCGGGGTAGAGGAAGAGCTCGGCGTGCGGGGCCGAGGCGACGAGCTCGCGCGCTGCGTCCAGATCGCCCTCGTCTACGAAGATCGGATCGGCATCCATACCGTGGATCTGCACCGGCACGCCGGCTGGCCACGAGCCGCCGAAGTATGAGACGGGGACGCAGGAGTAGAACAGCAGCGCGCCGCGAGCTCCGGGGCGAGTCTGGGCCAGCTTCTGCGCCGGCAGGACGCCGAGCGAGAAGCCGGCGTAGACGAGCTCGTTGGGCAGCGCGTCGGCCGCGCGCTCGCCACGCTGGATGATCTCGTCGGGGAAGCCCAGCTGCTCGGCGTACGACATGCCCTCGTCGATCGTGGCGAAGGTCCGGCCGTCGAACAGGTCGGGCGTGTGCACCGTGTGACCGGCCTGCCGCAGCTCGTCCGCGAAGGCCGCAAAACCGTTCGTCTGACCCTGCGCGTGGTGGAATAACAGCACCTCGGCCATCTCGCCTCCTTCCGCAGAATGATCCAAGATATTAGAGTGATCCACTGATGTCGACCAATACGACGAGCCCCGACTACGAGCTCGCCGACCGACTCGTCGTCACGGCGCCGGAGCAGCTTCGGGCGCTGGCGGACCCGCTGCGCGCCACGATCCTGGATCTGCTGCTCGAGCGTGCCGCGACCGTGGCTGAGCTCGCCGCCGCAGTCCGGCGGCCGAAGAGCACCGTCGCGCACCACGTGAACGTCCTGGTGGACGCGGGGATGCTGCGCGTTGTGCGTACCAGGCGGGTCCGCGCGATCGACGAGCGCTACTACGGCCGCACCGCGCGCGTGGTCTACGTCGGGGTCGTGAACCGTCCGGGCGAGGACCGAACGACCGTCCACGCCAACGCCCTGTCGGTGGCCGCGGCCGAGTCCGTTGCGGCCCACGAGGCCGATGAGCTGCGGTCGATCCTCCGGCATGCCCGCATCCCGGAGCGGCGTGCGGCCGAGTTCTGGCAGCACGTGGACGCAGTCGTCCGGGAGTTCTCGCAGCTGCCGCGCTCCGGCGACACCGTCTACGGCTTCGCCGCGGGCCTCTACCCGACCGACTATCCCACGCTGCCGGATGCGGACGACGAGTCGGCGTAATCGAGAGCGCAGATCGGCCGAGAATCGCGCGGGAGTGCGTGATGACCTCCCTTGTCAGCCTGCGAACACTGAGTTTGGCGAATTCCCTCGTTCTTGAACAAAGGTGACGGTCCGCGCTCGCGCGGCTGACCCAGAAGAGGTTGACGTCGATCGCGAAAGACCTTGTCGAAGCGCTTGCTCCCTGCGTCGAGGTCCGTTAGCTCGACTCCTGATACGCCTCGACACTCTTTCTCTACCGAACCGGAGAGCCCGACCTGATCGTTGTCTCGGCGCCTTGGCCCCGAAAGGAGCGGCTCCGGGGAGACTCAGGCCGTCCGGAGCGCCTCGACCGTCACCGTGGGGACGATGCCTTCCACCCGGCGCGCCAGCTCCGTGTCCAGCGTGACGAACGCGTCCGCCTGCAGCTGAGTGAGTGCGACGTACTCGGCGTCGTAGGTCGAGGCCCATCCCAACTGGTCCGACAAGTCCCAGGCGCGACGCCGCAGCACGGCGTCGCCGAGGAGGCGGATCGGCATAGCCTGGACGCGTTTGAGTCGGTCGAGAGCGACATCGCGCGGGATCTCGCCCCGATGCACGGCCTCGTGCATTGCTGACAGCGTCTGGGAGCGCAAGAGCGTCGGCGCAAGAAGCTCGTGCTCGGCCGGGATTTCGATTCCCTCACCGGCCAACTGGAGGACGACGCCGCAGTCGACGACGAATCTCGTCATGGCTGTCCACGCTACCGCACGCTCGCGGCGCGTCGCGATCGACCCCGCCGATTTCGTCGCGCCGATCAGCTCGACATGGAAAGCGTCAAAACACCTCCATGCCTTCCCAGACACTCGAGCTCACACAAGGTGCTTGGACGGAAAGCCGCGATTCCGGCGCTTTTCTCCGATCGACAACCGGTCGCAAAGCCGAGGGGAACCGCTTTCGCTGATTTCGACCGATCTCGCGACTGAGCGATTTGCGAATGGTTGCCGCCCGTTGCAACCACGGGGCTCCATAACGCTCCATCCTTGTTGTCGCTACTGGCAAGGATGGCTTCGACCAGCCGAACAAATTGTAGGAGTTGCTCTCGATGAGCCGGCGTTCGCTGTCAGTCGAAAGGCTCGGACGAGGCGCGTCAGGCGCCGTCGCCCGTCGGGATCCTCGAGCCGCTATTCGAAAGGCGGAAACGGGGCCTTTCCCGTTGTCGCTCTCGAGAGCAGGCGCTACCTGCTGTGCTGCGCTCGCGCTCTTCGCACGCCGATCGCACACGCGCTGGCGATAAGCAGGATGCCCAGGAGCACGAGGCCGGGCGCGTCGTCGGCCTTCCCGAGCACGGCGGCGGCGACGCCGAGGGCGGCGATGCCGATCGCGATGGCAAGGTTTCCCGCCTTCCTCACCGCAAGCTCGAGCGCAACACCGATGATCGTCAGGAGGATGCCGGCGAGAACGAAGTCCGCGAGACTCCAGACCACCTCGTCCGTGATCAGCATCGCCACCGCCGGCAGCGACAAGACCAACGCCACGCCGAGAGCGACGCGCACAGCGGATCGAACGAGACGCTTGTTCGTCTTCATCGTCTCCTCCGAGATCGAGGGATGGGCGGCTACTTTTGCTTGGCGCCCCCGCCACGCCAGGTCGGCGGCAATGCCGCGGACCATCCGGGACGCGATGCCGAGCGCGATGCGCCGGTCACTGATCCCGTTGGCCCGTTCATACGCGATGTGTTCATAGAGGTCGGCGTCGATTTCCTCGGTGCGCCGTTGGGCGACCGGGGTGGGAAGATGCCGCGTGTACAAGCGCACCCACCGTGCCACCAGCCCCGCCATCCGCTCCGGTGTCATGAAGACTCCGAGGCGAGGCGTGAACGAGGTGCAACTGCCTTCCCGGCGCGGGCGCGTTCGGCCACACGGGCTCCCTCGCCCGTGAGCTCGTACAGGCGCCGCCGCGGTCGGCCCTCGGCGGCCGCTGCCGCGTCCTCCCAGCGGGAGGTGAGCAGCCCGGACTCCTCGAGCCGGCCCAATGCCTTGTAGAGCGTTCCGTGGGCCGTCAACGAGCGCGCCCCGCTCGCCTCACGCATGGTCCGAGCGAGACCGAATCCGTGGAAGGTGGCGTGGCCTGAGCGCCGCAACGACAACGCGAGCTCAAGGATCTCGGTCTCGAGAGGAAGCAGAGTTCCGGGCTTGCGTCGCGACATCGCGGAAACGCTAAGAAGATATCTTCCCTAAGGTCAAGAGCCGCGGTCGATACTGCGAGTTGAAAGCCTGCCGTGTCACCGGCAAAGGGCGCTCACGATCGCAGCGCTGAATCGTTGGCCGAGGACGGAGCTGGCGATCGAGATGTTCACCATTACGATCGCCTGGCGGGACCCCTCCTCCGAGCTGAACGCGAGCGTCCTGTAGCCGGGAACGGCGCCGCCGTGGCCCCACACGTACGCGCACGGCGCCCGCCTTCGCTCGATTCCGAGGCCGTACTGCTCTGTTTCCGAGACCATCGTCTTGAGCTCCTGCAGCTGCGCGGGCGCGAGCAGCTGTCCGGCGAGCAGGGCGGCGTAGAACCGAGCGAGATTCACAGCCGTGGAGACGATCCCGCCCGCTGCCC
>JALZFG010000378.1 GCA_030861645.1 Actinomycetota bacterium | reverse complement strand
TCGACAACTCGGTCAAGTACTCACGCCACGGCGCCACGATCACGGTCGCGGCGCGCCGCAGCACCGATTCCGTCGAGGTATGCGTCGCCGACGAGGGCGCCGGCATCCGGCAGGCGGAGCAGCAGCTGATCTTCCGGAAGTTCTATCGCGGCGCGGACGGGCCCGGCGCGAGCCGCGCGGGCGCCGGGCTCGGCCTCTTCATCGCGCGCGGCCTCGTCCGCGCGATGGGCGGGCGCATGTGGCTCCGGTCGGTCGAGGGCGAGGGCTCGCGGTTCGTCTTCGCACTTCCGCTTGCCGAGACCGGCGAGGCCGGACGAGATTGATCCGCCTCCCGGCCGAGCGCCCGCTCCTCGCCTCCTCCGCCGCGCTGTCCGCTAGGCTGCGCGCAACGGCGACGACGGAGACGAGTAGCGAGGACGGCTGAGGCCCAGAGAGCCGCCGGGAGCTGCGAAGGCGGCGCTCGGCCCCTCGTGAACGACCCTCCCGAGCTGCGGGGAGGAACGGCGAACGCCAAGTAAGCCCCGCCGGCCGGCCCCCGTCACCGGGCCGCAACGAGGCTGCCGGGAGCGGCGCAAGTAACAGGCTGTTACTTTCCCGCCGGAGCGGCGAAGTGCGGTGGCACCGCGGGGACGCCTCCCGCCCGCACCAGGAGGGCGACCTTCCAAGACGAGGTGCCGGCACGTGCAGCGCATTTGGGCTCGAGACCTCGGCGGTCGGGTTGGCGAGCGCGTGCGGCTCGCGGGCTGGCTCCACCACGCCCGCCGCCTGAGCCGCGTCACGTTCGTGCTCCTGCGTGACGCGTCCGGCATCGCCCAGGTCGTCGTCGAGGCGCCGACCCAGATCGCGGACGTCGCGCGCCTCCTCCCGGAGACCGTTCTCGAGGTCGAGGGGACGGTCACGCCGAACGACGCGGCGCCGGGCGGCGCGGAAGTGCACGCGCCGCGCTTCCGCGTCCTCTCCTCTCCGGTCGAGCAGCCGCCGATCGAGTTACGCCGCCCCGTCCTGAAGGAACAGCTGCCGACGATCCTCGACCACGCCGCCGTCGCGCTGCGGCACCCACGCCGGCGCGCACTCTTCGCGATCGCCGCCGCCTCGCTCGCGGGTTTCCGGAGCGGTCTCGATGCGCTCGGGTTCACCGAGGTCCAGACGCCGAAGATCGTCACGGCCGCGACCGAGAGCGGCGCCAGCCTCTTCGAGGTCGACTACTTCGCGCGCCGCGCGTTCCTCGCCCAGAGTCCCCAGCTGTACAAGCAGATGCTGGTTGGCGTCTTCGAGCGGGTCTACGAGGCCGGTCCCGTCTTCCGCGCAGAGCCCCACGACACCCCGCGCCACCTCAGCGAGTACGTCTCGCTCGACGCCGAGCTCGGGTTCGTGGACGACCACCGCGACGTGATGGCGGTCGCGCGCGAGGCGGTTGCGTCGATGCTGGACGCGATCCGGAGGCGCGCGCGGCCCGCGGTCGAGCTCCTCGGTTTCACGCTGCCGCGCGTGCCTGACGAGATCCCCGCCGTCCACTTCGCGGACGCGCAGGCGATGATCGAGGCGGCGACGGGCGAGCCCGTGGTCGGGGAGCCCGACCTCGCGCCGGCGCACGAGCGCTGGCTCGGGGCGTGGGCGAAGGCGGAGCATGGAAGCGACTTCGTTTTCGTGGTCGGATACCCGATGGAGAAGCGGCCGTTCTACACCCACCCCGATCCCGCACGGACGGAGTTCTCGAACAGCTTCGACCTCCTCTTCCGTGGGCTCGAGCTGGCCAGCGGAGGCCAGCGCCTGCACCGCTACGAGGACTACGTCGCGGCCCTCGAGCGGCGCGGCCAGCACGTCGAAGGGTACGGCGACTACCTCGAGGCGTTCCGCTACGGGCTGCCGCCGCACGGAGGCTTCGCGCTCGGGCTGGAACGCTGGGTCGGCCGGGTTGCCGGCGCCACGAACATCCGCGAGACGGCCCTCTTTCCGCGCGACGTCACGCGGCTGGCCCCCTAGGCACGGCCGCCTCGGGGTCGCGCGCGGTCTGCGCGAGGAAGATCCCGGCGAGAACGGTCGCCGCTCCCACGAGCTGAACGGGGGCGAGCGACTCGTCGAGCCACGCCCAGGCCACGAGCGCCGCCACGACGGGCTCGAGCATCGCGACGACGGCGAGCCGGGGCGCGGGCACGTGCCTGAGCGCCGCGACGAACAGGCCGAACGGCGCAATCGTCCCGAGGAGGACCATCGAGAGCATCAGCGCCCACACGGGCAGCTCGGCCGAAGCGAGGTTGCCGAGCAGCGAGACGCGCTCGCCGACGATGTCGCCCGGGAAGCTCCACCAGGGCTGGACGACGGCGAAGAAGAGCGCGCCGAAGACGAAGCCGTAGCAGGAAAGGGAGACGGCATCGCGCCCGCCGACGCCGTGCTCGGCGAGCAGGATGTAGAGGGAGAACGCGACGGCGGCTCCGAGCGAGGCGGCGACCCCGAGCGGGTCGAGCGCGCCGCGCTGCCAGACCTGGACGACGAGCGACAGCCCGGCGAGCGCAAGGACGAGCGCGGCCCAGATTCGCGCTCGGATCCGCCGGTGCATCACGAACCGCGCCCACAGCGCGACGATCAGCGGAGCGAGGTACTGGATCAGAAGGGCGATCGCGATCGGGAGGCGGTGGATCGCGAAGAAGTAGAACCACTGAACGAGGCCCACTCCCCCGATCCCGAAGAGCACGAAGAAGGAGAGCTCAGCGCGGCGCAAGCGCAGCGACCCCGGTCGGACGAGCGCGAGCGCCGCCAGGAGTCCGAGCGCCGCGCCCGTGAGTCGAACCTCGGTCAGCCGCAACGACGAGATCCCAGAGGCGAGAATCACCTTGGCGACCGTCCCGTTGACCGCAAACAGCGTCGCGGCGACCGCGACCATCGTGTAGCCGAGGACGGGACGCCTGAGCGGCGGCGAGGCGCGAGCGGCGCCGACCGAGGCCTCGACCATCGGTGCGCGTGAGCTCACGGGCCGGGCTCGGCCGACGCGCGCCCGCGGCGAGCGCGGCGACTGAGCCTCCCGGAAGCGCCGCCTATCCGGACTGGATTGGGTTCGCGCGCGACCGGAAGCGCGCGGCGAGCTCGCCGGATTCGGACTTCGGGAAGCTGATCGCCTTGGGGTCGCCGTCCGACACGTACACGGACTTGGGGGCGCTCTCGAGCTGCTTGATCCAGTAGGCGAACGTGTAGTCCTGGTTCTGCGGACGCCACGGGAACTGCGAGCTGCGGATGCGCGGAATGCGGGCCGGATCGAAGTCGGACGAGAACGGTGACGGCGCGGGATTCGCCCCGACGAGCATCACGCCGTAGGGGCCGTACGAGCGTCCGCCGTAGCTCCCGCGAACAGCGATTCCGTGCGCCGGGATTTCCCCGAGCGGTAGCGCCATCGTGCGGATCTTGTAGCCGGGGACGGCGCGCTCGATCACCTCGGCGCCCTTGACGAGCTGGCGCTTCGCCTCGCTTTCCGACACGGAGCTGAGCCCGACGTGATCGGCGGTGTGATTGCCGAGCTCGAAGCCGTTCTGGGTCAGCCACCGCAGGTATCGCGGCGCGTCGGCGCCGGCGGCGAAGGGGTCGCGATTGACGTAGAACGTCCCGGCTGGGCGGAAGTCCGGATGCTTGCGCGCGAACGCGAGCATGATCCCGACCGCCGTTTCGGGGTCGACGTCGCCATTCGGGAGCAGGCGGAACTGCGACGCGTCTCCGTCGTCGAACGTCATCACGACGGCTTTCTTCCCGGCCGGGATGTCGATCGCGCGATTCACGAGATCGGCCGCCGTGATCGGGACGAAGCCGTCCTTCCACAGGCGCTCGAGCTCGGCCCGGAACTCGCGCGGCGTCAGGTCGTACTCGCTGTCACGGCCTGGCACGACTCGGTGGTGCATCATCACCGGCACGAGCCCGAGCTCGTTCGCCTTGACCGCGGCCGCGCTCTGCTCCGCGCCGGACGCCGCACGTGCGCGAGGGCTGACGACAGCCGGCGACGTCGCGCCGAGCCGGATCAGGGCGCGGCCCGTCGTCGTCGGGAGCTTCCGCAGCTTCGCCGTGCCAACGGCGGGCAGCTTCGCGGTCGCCGGGATCCCGTCGCTCGTGTAGCTGACCTCGGGATCCCAGAGCAGGAACTCGTCGATGCCGGCGTCCTTCGCCGCGCGAATCTGCGCGCTCACCTCGGCGGCGCCGTATGTCACCCCGAGCGAGAAGTCCTGCAGCCACGGCACGACGCGCGCCCCGGTCCCCTTGACCGCCTTCTGGAAGTCCGGGAGCGACCGCCGAACGATCGCGTACGGCTGGCTGTTGGGGTCGGGGACGTTGTACTCGTAGGGCGCCCAGTGCGACGGGTAGACCATCGGGGAGACGTAGTCGGCCTGGCGCGCCAGCGCGGGGATGTCCTGCGCGATCTCCTCGGGCCGCGTCGCGGCGATGCCGAACACGGACAGGCCGAGGAACGTCCCGTACGGCCGCAGCGCCTTCCTCGTCTCCGCAACGAACTCGACGATCCCGTTCTCGGGCGTTCCGCGGATCCCGGGAAAGACCATCGAGGAGATCGGCCCGTCGGGACGGCGGACGTAGTCGTAGAGGACGTCGTCGACGCCCGCCTTCGCCGCGGCGACGGCAATCGCGATGTTGTAGCGGCGGACGACGGGGTTCGCGAAGTTCGTGAAGCCGCCGTAGCCGGCATACGGCGAGCCTCCGGGCGCCTGGATCACCTCGTCGCGCCGACCGAGCCGCCAGGCGCTCGCGGCGTGAACGGGGTCACGGAAGGCGACGAGCCGACCCACGACGCGAACGCCCTTCGCGTGCAGCTCCTTCACGGCGCTGCGAAGGTCGTAGATCCTGCGGATGGAGCCGTACCGCCGCGCGAGCGGCACGTCCGCCGGCCAGCCGACCACCCCCGTCTCGTCCTTGAGGTCGAGCTCGACGGCATTGATCTTGTGCTGCTGGATCAGCCGGAGGACGCCCTGCCGGAGCGTCGGGCTGGCCCAGCCGTAGGCGCTGACATGGACCGACCGGAGCGGTTCGCGCGGCCGGCGGGGGACGAGCGTGATGGGCATCCGCCAGCGCGAGGTGTTGCCGACCTCGTCCGTCGCCGCGAGAGTCACCGGCTTCGTCGGTGGCGTCGCGTAGCGAATCCGGAAGCGCCTGTCCTCCACCCGGACGCGCTTTCCGTCGGCGCGGAGGACGGCCTGCTCGTTCACGCTCCCCCTGACCGTGATCGGCGTCCAGGCATATCCCGCCGCCGGCCTGACGAGCCGAACGATCGGCGCGGTCGTATCGACCGTGAACGTCCACGTCTTGTGCGCGTCGACGCCGAGGAAACCTCCGCCTTTCACGATCTCGAACGTGTGCTCGCCGTCCCCGAGCCGGCGAGGCCGGTAGACGAGTTGCCCTCGGCGCGCGATCGGGAGTACGCGGCTCCCGTCGAGCAGCCACTTCTGGTCCGGAACGTCGCTCGCGCTCCCGTTCACGCTGAACCGCAGAGTGGCCAGCTGGGCCGGGCCGAGGCGAGCGTTCTCGGGCGGGCCGGTGGCGTCGAGCGACGGCGAGGCGACGCGCCGAACGAGGGTGACGACGCCGAGCGTGAGCCCGGCGACGAGCACGAGCGCGACGGCGAGGCGGAAGAGCCCGACGGTGCGCCGACGACGCCGGACACGGGCAGGCTGCAGCACCGAGCGGCGTGGCGGCTGCTGTCGCCGCTCGCGATCGGGGCGCCGACGGCGCTGCACGCGCGGGTCGGACCAGAGCTCGCCGGTGTCGTCCTCGAACAACCAGACGTCACGCCGCGGCGGCGTCTTACGGGCTCGAGTGCGCTCTCGGTCCTTCATCGGGTATGCATCCTCTCGCTCGCCGTCCCGAAGCCCAAGCCGGCCAAGAGCGTAGCGGGTCGAGCAGAAGGCATCGAGTCAAGGGCTCGTGAAGCGCCTCTACACTGTCGCCGCGGGATGTAGCTCAGCCTGGTTAGAGCGCCGCGTTTGGGACGCGGAGGCCGCCGGTTCGAATCCGGCCGTCCCGACTACGACGCGCGCCCTCCCGGGGACCGCGCCGCCGGTGACGCCAGCGCGTGCACGGGTGCCGATGGGGCTCCCGGTTGCTCCACGGCCCGCCCCCGAGCGGAATCAGCGGCGAGCTGCCGAGTGAGGATCGCGCGGACGACGATGAAGAGCGCGACGTCGACGAGGAGGCCGAACACCGCGGCGAACGCCGAATGGACGAACGCGAAGACCTGCGTGAAGAAGATCGAGACGAGCAGCGCGCGCTCGAACATCGCGTAGGCGCCCGCGCGGTGGCCGCGGCGGGCGCGCACGAGCCCCGTCACGACGAAGCCGGTGGCGACGAGCGAGGCGGCGAGATCGAGCCACTCGATGAAATCGGCCTCGCCCTCCCCGAGCGGGTTGCTCGTGATCGCGGCCCCGAAGCGGAAGACCTCGATCCGGCCGAGGCCGACGGCGTCCCAGAGCACGAGCGCCACGATCTGCATGAGCGACGCGATCGCCCAGACCGCGAAGAAGGCGATCAGAAGCCGATTGACGATCGGCCGCTCGACGAGCCCGAAGTACCACTCGCGCACCGAGCGCGCGAGGCGCCTGGCGACCGAGGGAGCGGGCGTGGCGCGTGACGGGACGCGCTCGAGGAGCGTTCGTAGCGGCCCGACGAGCGGGTCAGACTGGTCGGCATCGGCGAGCAGCGCGAGCGCGCGCCCCCTCTGCACCTCGTCCATGTCGTGGAGCGCCGCCTCCTTCACCAGCTCGATCGCGTTTGTCAGGTACTCGCGCTCGCTGAAGCGGCGACGGCGCTCGAGCTGGCGGACGACGAGAAAGAACGCGATGAAGAAGACGTAGATGATCGCCGCCGTCGGCTTGAAGAAGTAGTTGTTGTCGGCCGTCACGAACTTGCCGAGCTCGTCGATGAAGAGCCCGAGGCCGACGCCGCCGACGACCGCGGCGACCTCGCGCGCGGCGGAGGTGATGAACGCGAGCAGCGTGACGAGCGCGATCAGCATCAGGAGGCCGCCCCAGAGCAGGTGCGCGATGTGGAGCCCGTGCCCTCCGAGCTGCGGGTAGTTCGTCAGCCACAGCTGCGTGCGGACGATGAGGATCGTGCTCACGGCGCAGACGAGCACCGTGTCGAGGAGCCGCGTCAGGTCGACGCTCCGCACCGGGAGGCGTGAGATCCAGTCGCGCAGCTGGTCGATCACGGCTCGATGCTAGATGGTTGATCGGAAATTGGAGTGCCCCTCGGGGGCGGTACCGGCCAAGCCGGGCGCCGAGGTCGCTCGCAGCGCAGGCCCGTAGGCCTGGGCAAGAGTGAACTCGACGATCCGGCGCCGCGCCGGGGTCGTCATCCGGGCCCGCTCCAATTCCGATCAACCGTCTGGTGCCCAGCGTACGCTCGCGCCACGTGCCCGCCGGATGGTTGCATCTCGACGGACTGCCGTCGAGGGCGGAAGAACCGTCCGAGCTAAGGTCTGCTGCGTGCCGAGCGCGATCGTGGTCGGAGCCGGCGTCTTCGGCTCGTCGCTCGCAAGGCACCTCGCCGGCGCGAAGTGGGATGTGACGCTCGTCGACCGCTACCCGCCGGGTCACGTGCGCGCCGCGTCGGGCGGCGAGTCGCGCCTGCTTCGCTACGCGCACGGCTCGGACCGCTGGTACACACGCTCGGCACGACGCGCGCGCGAGCTCTGGCGCGACGTGGAGGCCGAGGGGGGCATCGAGCTCCTCGCGGAGGTCGGCGTCCTCTGGCTCGCGCACCGAGAGGACGGCTGGGAGGCGGAGAGCGAGCGGGCGCTGCGCGACGAAGGGATCCCGGTCGAGCGGCTCGCCGC
>JALZFG010000373.1 GCA_030861645.1 Actinomycetota bacterium | reverse complement strand
CCGTCGCCTCGGTCGAGTTCGTCGACGCGAAGGGCGGGCGAACCGCCGGCGCGCTCGTGGATAACGCATTCGTCGTCGACGTCGCCGCCGCGGGCCACGGCCTCACGGGCGGCAAGCTCGTCGCCCGCGACGCCGAGGGGCAGGTTCTCTTCGCGCAGCGCTACTGAGCTGACGTGCCGGTCGCTCGCGGCCCGACGCGGGGGGTCAGTCCGAGGACGCGAGCGCAGCCTTCGCGCGCTCGGCGACGGCGGCGAACGCCGGGGGGTCGGTCGCGGCCAGGTCGGCGAGCACCTTGCGGTCGAGCTCGATGTTCGCCTTTCGGCAGCCCGAGATGAACTGGTTGTAGGAGAGTCCGTGCTCCCGTGACGCCGCATTGATCCTCAGGATCCAGAGGCGACGGAACGATCGTTTGCGCGTCTTCCGGTCGCGGTACGCGTAGACGAGCGACTTCTCGACCTGCTCCTTGGCGCGCTTGTAGCTCGAGTGCTTGAGGCCCCAGTAGCCGCGCGCCTGCTCGAGCACCTTCCGGCGCTTCTTCCGGGCATGGAGCGAGCGCTTGACGCGGGTCATGCCTAGATCCGCCCGAGAAGCCGCTTCACGACCGAGGTGTCGGCCGGGTGGACCGTCTCAGCGCGGCGGAAGCTGCGCTTCCGCTTGGCCGACTTCTTGCCGAACAGGTGACTCGCCATTGCGTGCCGCCGGCGCAGCTTGCCGGTCCCCGTCACCTTGAACCGTTTCCTTGCTCCGCTGTGTGTCTTCTGTTTTGGCATCGTCTCTGCCCACTCCCGCCGTCTTCGTTGGGCTCAGCACCATCGTCATGTTGCGGCCGTCGAGGACAGGGGCCTGCTCAATCTGACCGAGCTCCTTGACGTCCTCCGCGAGCCGCGCGAGGAGGTCACGGCCGCGCTCGGGGTGCGTCGTCTCGCGGCCGCGGAACATGATCGTGACCTTGACCTTCGCACGCTGGTTGAGAAAGCGCATGACGTGACTCTTCTTCGTGTTGTAGTCATGGTCGGAGATCTTCGGACGGAGCTTGATCTCCTTGATGTTGACCGCCACCTGGTGCTTCCGCACGAGCTTCGCCTTCTGCTCCTGCTCGTAGCGGTACTTCCCGTAGTCCATCACCCGCGCCACCGGCGGGTCGGCCTGGGAAGCCACCTCCACGAGGTCGAGATCTTTTGAGGCGGCGTACGCGAGCGCCTCGTTGATCTCCTTGATCCCGATCTGCGTCCCGTCCTCGTCGATGAGCCTGACGCGCGGCACCCGGATCCCGTCGTTGATTCGCGTCTGCGAAACAGGCCGCTCCGGCTCGACGTTGCGCCGCGGTCTCAAAGGCCGTTCATCAAGCTGTCGCTTCCTCCTTCATCGAACACCAAGACTGCTGCAAGCAGGCCAACCCGTCCACTACTCGGCTGAACCTTCGAGGAGCAAATGCTCCGAAGGCGAGGAACGCTGCGCCCTGCTTGCAGACCTACACCTTAGCAACCGCCGTCGCGCGTGCCAGCTCGGCAAGCAGCTCACCGAGGCTCCTGATGGACTGTGCACCGCCCCGCTCCCGCACCGCAAGCGCATCCTCGGACTCCCGGTCGCCGTAGACGATCACGTACGGGATCTTCTCGACCTCGGCGTCGCGGATCCGCTTGCCGACGGTCTCGTCGCGCTCGTCGGTGTCGACCCGCACCCCGGCCTGCGCCAGCCTCGAGCACACGGCCGCAGCGGGCTCGCGGTGCGAGTCGCCGATCGGGATCACGCGCACCTGCACCGGCGCGAGCCAGAGGGGGAACGCGCCCGCGTAGTGCTCAATGAGGATCCCGATGAAGCGCTCCAGCGATCCGAACAGCGCCCTGTGGATGACGTAGGGCGTATGCTCCTCGTTGTCGCGGCCCATGTAGGTGAGATCGAAGCGACGCGGCATCTGCGAGTCGAGCTGGATCGTGCCCATCTGCCAGGAGCGCTCCAGGACGTCGGTCATGTGCAGGTCGATCTTCGGCCCGTAGAACGCGCCGTCGCCCTCGTTGACGTCGTGCGCGAGACCCCGCCGCTCGAGGGCGGCGCGCAGGGCGCCTTCCGTGAAGTCCCACTCCTCGTCGCTTCCGAGCTTGTTATCGGGCCGCGTCGAGAGCTCGAAGCGTGCTTCGACGCCGAAGAGGTCGTAGAGGAAGGCCACGTAATCCAGACAGCCGAAGATCTCGTCCTCGATCTGCTCCCGGCTGCAGAAGATATGCGCGTCGTCCTGCGTGACATGCTGGACGCGAAGAAGCCCGTGAAGGGTGCCCGCCCGCTCGTTTCGGTGCAGCGTGGAGGCCTCGGCATAGCGAAGCGGCAACTCTCGGTAGCTGCGTAGCTCGCTGCCGAAGAGCAGCATGTGGCCCGGGCAATTCATCGGCTTGAGCCCAAGCGTGCGCTCCTCGTGGTACGGCACCAGGAACATCTCGTCGCGGAACTTCTCCCAGTGCCCGGACGTCTTCCAGGTATCCACGTCGTACATCAGCGGCGTCTTCACCTCGACGTAGCCGCGGTGGGCGTTCTCGCGCCGGCGCAGATCTTCGAGCGCGTTCCAGATCACCATCCCCTTCGGATGCCAGAACGGCATCCCCGGCGCGTGCTCGGACAGGTGGAACAGGTCGAGCTGCGTTCCCAGCCGCCGGTGGTCGCGCCGCTTCGCCTCCTCGAGCCGGCGCAGATACGCGTCGAGGTCCTGCTGCGAGTAGAACGCCGTCCCGTAGATCCGAGTCAGCTGCTTGTTGTGCTCGTCGCCGCGCCAGTACGCACCGGCGAGCCCGGTCAGCTTGATCGCCTTGATCGGGCGCGAGTCCTGGAGGTGCGGTCCGCGGCAGAGGTCGGTGAAGTCGCCCTGGGTGTAGAACGAGATCGGCTCTTCCGCATCGTCGACCAGCTCGACCTTGTACTCCTCGCCTTCCGCGAGGAAGCGGCGGCGCGCCTCGTCACGCGACACCTCGCGACGCTCCCAGCTGCGACCCTCCCTGAGCTCCCGGCGTATCTCGTCTTCGATCCGTTCGAGATCAGCCTCGGAGATAGGCTCGGGAAACTCGAAGTCGTAGTAGAAGCCGTTCTCGATCGGGGGCCCGATCGCGATCTTGACGCCCGGATAGAGCCGGCG
>JALZFG010000351.1 GCA_030861645.1 Actinomycetota bacterium | reverse complement strand
TCAGGGGCTCGGGATCCCGCGCGAGGAGCGCGAACGCGTCTTCGAGAAGTTCTACCGGCTCGACCCCGACCTGTCGCGCGGAGTCGGCGGGACCGGGCTCGGGCTCTACATCTGCCGCGAGCTGATCTCGCGGATGAACGGCCGGATCTGGGTCGATTCCAAGGAGGGCGTCGGCTCGACGTTCTCGTTCGAGCTTCCTGCCGCAGAGACCGCCCCGGGCGATCGGCCACACGAAGTGATCGAGACCGCCCCCTCGTAGTGTCCACGGGTCGAAGCTTGCCGCCGTGACGGTTCAGGAGGCGAGGCTCGAGCAGACGCCGGAGGGGACGGTCGTCGCGTCGGACGGGTGGTTCGTCCTCAACGTCGGCGACACGGCATGGTTGCGCGACGAGCGCGGCGGCGGCGAGTGGACGAGCCTCGAACCCGAGGGCGGCCGGTTCGAGCAGTACGGCATCGGGATCCACGTCCTCCACCCCGGCGAGCGCAACGGCTACTACCACTCGGAGTCGATGCAGGAGGACTTCCTCGTGCTCTCGGGGGAGTGCCTGCTGCTCGTCGAGGAGCAGGAGCGCCGGCTGAAGGCGTGGGACTTCGTCCACTGCCCGCCCGGGACGCACCACATCTTCGTCGGCGCCGGCGACGGGCCGTGCGCGATCCTGATCGTCGGCGCGCGCAGCGACGCCAACCGCCTCCACTATCCCGTCAGCGAGCTCGCCGCGCGGCACGGCGCCTCCTCCGCGGTGGACACCGACTCGGCGCGCGTCGCGTACGCGGACTGGCCGCGCGACCACGTCCGAATGCGGCTACCCTGGCCGCGAGCGTAGCGCAGGGTTTTCGCGGCTTCCGGCGTCTACTGCAACTACAACGGCTGCTGCGGCGCAAACCGGGGGCCAGGCGTCAGGTCCCCTCGACGGAAGGACAAGCAGTGACGCAGAAAGCCCGGAAAGCAGCGCTGTTAATCGAAAGCGACGGGACGCGGGACGGGACGCGCCTCGTCACCGCAGACGGTCACGAGATTCCCGCGAGCCGGATCGAGTGGTCGTTCGATGCCGACGGCGGCGTCGCGACGGCCGTCGTCCACCTGTCGCAGGTGCCGATCCGCGCCTCCATCGCGGAGCTGACGACGGACGTCGTCGTCCCCGCGCTCGCGTTCGACCGCCACGGAGCGCGCGACGCCGCCTAGCCCCCGCAGCTAGTCGAGCGTCGACAGGAGGAACGCGCACGCGAAGCCGAGGAGCGTGACGAGGCCGACGAGCGAGCCGCTGTGCTCGAACGCCTCCGGCATCATCGTGTCCGCCAGCATCGTCAGGATCGCGCCGGCCGCGAACGCCTGCACGACGGCGACGACCTCCTCGGAGGCGCCGCCGAGCGCGACGTAGCCGACCGCAGCGGCGAGCGTCGAGATCGCGACCACCGCCGTCCAGAGGCCGAACACGTACGCGGGCGTCTTCCGCGCCTTCTTCATCCCCGTCGCCGCCGACGCCGCCTCGGGGACGTTCGAGAGGAAGACCGCGGCGACGAACGCGAGGCCGACACCCTTCCCCTCGACGAGGCTGATCCCGATCGCGGCGGACTCTGGGATCCCGTCGAGGAGCGCGCCCAGCACGATCGCGGTCGCCGAACCGTCGGCCTGCTGGCCGCCCGAGCGCTTCCTGTGCTCTCCCCCGCGCCGGTCGATCAGCCAGTCGCCGACGAAGAACGTCAGCCCGCCCGCGAACAGCCCGATCGCGACCGCGTCGCCGCCCCCGCGCGTGTACGCCTCGTGCGTGAGGTCGAACGCGAGCGCGCTGATCAGGACGCCGGCGCCGAAGCCCATGACGAGCCCGACGAGCCGGCTCGACAGGCGCGCGTAGTAGCCCGCCGCAGCGCCGACGAGCAGCGATGCGCCGCCGACGAAGCCCCAGAACGCTGCCTCTCCGATCTCGCCCTCCCTTCGCTCGACGTCAACGGTTGTTCCCGGGCCGAAACCCGAGCCCCGCGGGCCGGTCCTCATAATCCCGAGGCGCAGATGGACGAGAGCGAGGTCTAGTGCGGTTCCGGCGCGGCGCGAGGCTCGACACAGGGCAGGTAACGGACGTCCGCGGCCGCCGCATGGGCCCGGGCGGCCTCGCCC
>JALZFG010000336.1 GCA_030861645.1 Actinomycetota bacterium | reverse complement strand
GACGAGCAGGTGCGCGCGGCCGGTGCCCTTGTCGCCGGCGGGCACACGCTCCGTGACGACGAGCCGAAGTACGGCCTCGCCGTCGTCGGCACCGTCCATCCTGACGGAGTCTGGACGAAGAGCGGAGCGCGCGCGGGAGACGCGCTGTTCCTGACGAAGCCGCTCGGCACCGGCCTTCTGCTGAACGCGCACAAGAAGGGTGTGATCTCCGATAGGGAAGTCGCGGGCGCGGTTCGCTGGATGCGCGAGCTGAACCGGGATGCCGCGGACACCCTTCGGCCGCTGGCGCCGAACGCCGTCACCGACGTGACCGGCTTCGGCCTCCTCGGCCACGCGCACGAGCTCGCGAAGGCAAGCCGCGTTCGTGTACGGCTCGAGGCGGCGTCGCTCCCAGCGCTCGACGGCGCGCTCTCGCTTGCCGAGCGAGGGATGCTGACGGGCGGGGACCGTCGCAACCGCGACTTCGCCGGGCCGCACGTGTCTCTCGATGGCACCCCGGAGGCGCTGGTCAACCTCGCATACGACCCGCAGACCGCCGGCGGCCTCCTCGTCTCGTTGCCGCGGGAACGGGCCGCGCTGCTCGAGGCCGCGTTCGCCGCACGCGACCGGTTCGTTGCTCGGATCGGCCGGGTCGAGGAGGGCAGCGGCGTCGTGCTCGCATGACCTCGTCGTCCCGCATCTAGACTCGCGGTCGTGCACGTCGAGGCGACTCGGCTGGCGCGCATCCGCGCGTACGAGGTCAGCCCAACCCTGCTTCGCCGGCTTTCCTGGGCGGCGCTCGCATCGCTCTTCCTCATCGTCGCGAGCGGCGCAATCGTGCGGCTGACCGCCTCGGGTCTCGGCTGTGACAACTGGCCGCGGTGCGGCAACACGCCCTTCCCCGAGAAGGACTTCCACGCGATCGTCGAGTTCGGCAACCGCGTCGTCGGCCTCGTACCGATAACCCTGACCTTCGTCACCTGGCTCGCCGCGCGGAGAACACCGAACCTGCCGCGCGCGGTCGTCTGGCTCGCGCTCGGGATCTTCCTCGGAACGATCGCGCAGGGGCCACTCGGCGGCCTCACCGTGCTTCTCGACCTTCACCCGCTGCTCGTGATGTCCCACTTCCTCCTTGCGATGCTCGTGCTGGGCGGCGCCGTCGTGCTCGCCGTCGAGGCGTGGGGGTTCGAGCAGGGACAGGCGGAGGCCGTCGTCCCTTCGTGGCTCCGACGGCTCGCGGTCGTGCTCGCCGTCTCAGCTCTTGCGGTCGTCGTCACGGGCGCTTTCGTGACCGCTGCCGGCCCCCACTCCGGCGGTAATGCAATCGAACGACTGGGCTCGCCGATGACGGCGGTCTGGGTTCACGTGCGCGCGACGGCCGTGTTCGGGATCGCGTTTCTGGTCACGCTCGCGTACCTCGGCGCGCACCGGCGCCGCGCCCCGGTGCTCTTTGGTGCCGCCTTGGCTGTGCTTGCGCTCGTGCTCGTCCAATTCGCCGTCGGCGAGATCCAGTACCGGACGGAGCTGCCCTGGTGGCTGGTGCTCGTCCACGTCGCCCTTGCCGCGGCGATCTGGGCGGGCGCGGTCGCGCTGGCGGCGCTCTTCTACCGTCCGCCTGCGCCCGTCGCACGAGCAGCGCGAGCGGCGCGCGCCGTCGATCCGGCACATACGATTCCTCTTGGCCTTGCGCGCGAGATGCGCGGTCCGGCGCGGCAGCCCGGTGACCGCGCCCGCGCGTAGACTGCACGAATCGCCGACGAGCTTCGCATCGCCGACCGTCCCGCGCTCCAGCGACCCGTGCTCGTGGCGGCGTTTCGCGGCTGGAACGACGGTGGGCAAGGAGCGTCGCTCGCGACCGGATTCATCGCGAAGGCGTGGGGGGCAGAGCGCTTCGCCGACATCGACCCCGAAGGCTTCTACGACTTCCAGGCGACACGACCGCACGTCTCGCTCGTCGACGGTGTGACGCGAAAGATCGAGTGGCCCGAGAACGCCTTCTACCATGCGCGCGTTCCCGGGACGGATCGAGACGCCGTGCTCCTCCTCGGAACGGAGCCGAACCTGCGCTGGCGCGCGTTCACGAGTCTCGTCACCGGCCTGGGAGCCGATCTCGGCGTCGAGCTCGTCGTCTCGCTCGGGTCACTGCTTGCGGACGTCCCGCACACGCGACCCTCCCCGGTAACGGGCAGCGCTAGCGATCCTCAGCTCGTCGAAGCACTCGGGCTCTCGGCCTCTCGCTACGAGGGACCGACCGGCATCGTTGGCGTGCTTCACGATGCGTGCCGCCGCGCATCGCTTCCCTCTGTGAGCCTCTGGGCGGCGGTCCCGCACTACGTATCACTCGCGCCCAATCCACGCGCGGCGAAGGCGCTGTGCGACCGCCTCAGCGATCTGTTGACCGCGGAGCTAGACACGTCCGAGCTCGACGACGCAGTCCGCACGTACACGGAGCAGGTCAGCGAGGCCGTCTCGTCAGACCCCGACACGGCGGCCTACGTCGAGGACCTCGAGGAGCGCGTCGATGCCGCCGACGAGGAGGGTGACCTCCCGTCAGGCGAGACGCTCGCTGCCGAGCTGACGCGCTACCTCCGGGAGCGGGAATCCGGCAACGGCGAGCCGGGCCCGCGCCCGCACTAACCCTCGGCGACCGCCTGCTGCAGCTCGACCTGCGGCTCGACCGCCGCGAGCTCGCTGCTCACTTCGACGAGAGCCTCCTGCTGCTCTGCGGAGCGCGCCTCCGCGAGCTTACGCTTCCGCCGCTTCCGCCTGCGCGACTTCGCCGAAGGCAGCTTCGGCGCCGGGAGATTGTCCGCCAGAGCGTGCGCGACCTCGGACAGCGGCGCGATCCGCTCGCGGGCGGTATCGAGTAGGTGATTCGACCGCGGCGTGTATCCCTCGGCCGACGCGAGCAGCGCGACCCCGACCTGGAGCGGCTGCTCGAATGCGGCGGCGACGAGCTTGGC
This sequence comes from Actinomycetota bacterium, assembly GCA_030861645.1. Classification (GTDB taxonomy): domain Bacteria; phylum Actinomycetota; class Thermoleophilia; order Gaiellales; family Gaiellaceae; genus JALZFG01. The sequence goes on along the minus strand of JALZFG010000336.1, from coordinate 10,769 downwards.
GGCGTTCTCCTCGTGGCGGTGTCCGCGCGAGTTGGCGAGCGCGCCGAGCAGACGCTTCGCCTCCGGGAACTCCGCGCTGGCCCGCCGGTCCTGCACCTTCCGTGTCGTCCGGGCAAGCTTCCACGTCCAGCGGGCGAGGATCTGCTCGGGGGCGTCGGCCTTCCCGTCACCGATTCCGCGCAAGAGGATCCGGATTCCCTGAAGCCGGTCCTTCTCCCAGGTCGGAGCCGAGGTCACGAGCGTCACGAGGTCGTCGAAGCTCATTCGGTCGACGCCCAGCGCGACACGGTCGGCGAGCGCGGTCAAGCGAAGGCGCCGATTCGGGTTCTCCGCGGCGCACGTCATCAGGAACTGCTCGAGGCAGGCGCGGCTCGCGCCCCCTTCGGTCAACTTGCGCGCGATCTCCGTGCGCTCGTCGAACCGGACCTGCCGCCCGGCGATCGTCGCCCAGTACTGCTGCTCCTCCTCGTCCAGGTACTTCGGGTCGACACGCTGCCACTCGCGCGCGATGACCGCGAGACGGCGGCGAACATCCGGCGTGACCGGAACGAGCCACGGGGCGGGAGAGAGCTTGCGGCGCGCCCGGCGCTGAAAGCGACGGCGCGGTGCGGGAGTGACGCGGGCGCCCTCCCGATAGAAATCGGCGTCGAGGAGGCTGTGGAGCGAGACGACGCGCTCCGTATGCGTGGCCGCCTTCGGAACGAAGTCGACCACGATCCCGGCCTCCTTTCGCGGATGAATTCGCATGATTCGCCCGATGCGCTGCTGGTAGACGCGGCGGCTCGCGGTCGGCGCGAGGTGCATGCAGACGGTCGCGCGCGGTGAGTTCCAGCCCTCCGCGAGGAGCTGCGCGTTGATCAGGATCTCGATTTCGCCGCGCTCGTACGCCGCGAGCGTCTCCGCAAGCCTGACCGGCGGCGTCCGCCCGCTCACCGCCTCCGCTCTGAGCCCCGCCGCCCGGAACTCCTGTGCCAGGTGGTACGCGTGGTCCACGCCCGCCGCGTACACGATCCCGGGAGTGGCGTCGAAGCGATCGCGGTAGAGGCTCGCCGCTGCCTGGTTCAGCGCCTGGTGGTCGAGAGCGGCGGCGAGGGCGCGCTCCTCGAAGTCGCCTCCGACGATCGGCACGGCATGGATCGCTGCGACCGGTGGCACGCGCAGACAGCGAAGCGGCGCGATCAGGCCCCGGCGCGCAGCCTCCTGGAGTGGAAGATCGTCGACCGACGCCGGGAACACGTCCGAGACCTGCTTGGCGATCAGCTGCTCGGTAGCGGTCATGCCGATGTAGATCGGCTCGGGGAAGCTGCGGATCGCGGCGCTCGTCTTCTCTCCCAGCGCGGTGTGCGCCTCGTCGCAGATGACGAGCTGGTAGGCCTCGCGGCTCAGGCTGCCGACGTGTCGGGCGAACCAGGCGTAGGTCTGAATGGTGACGGGATTGGGCCGCGTTGGCTTCCTTCCCCGCTCGATCGCCGGGACGATGCGGTCGCCGTATCCCTCCTCGCCGAGCTCGCGGTTGAACTGCGACACGAGCAGACGCCGATGCGTGAGGATCAGGACGCCGAGCGTTCGCGCGGCCTCGACGAAGCCCGCGGCGGCGATCGTCTTGCCCGAGGCCGTCGGATGGCGGAAGCGGAAGCGCCGAATCGCACCCGGATCCGCGGCGGCGGCGTCCTCGATCGATTCGATCTCGCTCTCCTCGAGCTCGTCGTCCTCGACCTCGGGTGGTTCCTGCTCGATCGCGCCGTTCTCCTGATGCTCCGCCTCCGCCTGGTTTGCGGCGATCAGCTCGGTGAGCATGCCCGCGAGCGCATCCACTTGGTGGCGGCGAAGCTCGGTCCCCGATTTGAGGACCGGCGGCCGCTCGCTCAGAACACGCTCGAGACCGAGCATGAGCCCGTACCGGACCTTCCAGCGCGGCGACGGCGAGGAGCGACCCGCCTCGATCTCGGCAAGCGCGTCGTCGAGCGCGCGACGTCGCGCGGTCCCCGGCGCGAGCGCGCGCGCCGAGTCCTCGTCGTCACGGAGAAATGGCTCTCCCGCCCAGGCTTCGGCGCGAAGCGCGGCGTCGGGAAGGCCGTTGGCGGCCTCCGGCGCGATCGTGAGCTGCTCGATGATCTCTTGCATTCCGGCAGCACGCAGCGAGCTGAATCCCCCTCACAAAGGTCGCCCGCCCCGACAAGTGGCTGAGCGTGCGTGCAACACGCAGCATAGCCGATCGCCACGCCGCCGGGCGGGGATTTTTACACCCCGAGACCGCCGAAGATCGCAAACGGGTTCTGTGGCGCGACCTCCCACACCAGCTCGCCGCCTGGCTCGACCTCGCCGTGAACGCGGCGCGCGAGCGCAGCCGCCTCCTCACGCGTCGCGGTGCCGGCGATGACGTAACGGAAGTGGTGCACGACGCCGTAGCCCTCGTCCTCGAGTCGCTCGGCAAGCTCGCGCGCCGCTCCCGCCGACTCGCACTCGACGCGCACTTCCCACGGTGCGTAGCCCCGGCGCAGGACGTCCTCGGCGACGTCCGGCTCCGACGCCGGCTCGTCGTTCCACCGGTCCTCCTCGGTCAGCCAATGCTCGATCCGAACCGACCGCGGCGCAATGCCCTCCTCGCGGAGGACGGCCTCCGCGACGTCTCGCGCTTGCTCGGCCTCGAGGCTCGATCCCGCGTAGATGTAGACGCTCTCGCCGTCGCGCGAGACCGCGAGCCTGCGCTCCTCGAGCTCGCGGGCGAGCTCACGCGCCTCGGAACCGAGATCGAGGCCAAGGCGCGAGAGCAGGCCGGCGGCCTCGTGCTCGTCGAGCTCGATCCGAATCCGCCAGTCGTCCCGCGCCATCCGCTGGACGCTAGCTCACGCGGGTGCCGCAGCGAGCTCGGCCAGCGGGCGGCCGAGGACGCGCTCCGAAACCCCGGTCTCGTCGAGGTGCTTCGTGATCCCGCCGAGGAAGAACGGGAAGCCGGCGCCGAGCAGCATGCACGTGTCCACGTCCTCGATGGCGTCGACGACGCCCTCGTCGAGCAGGCGCGCGATCTCGTCCGCCATCGCCTCGAGCGCGGCGTCCGTGATCTCGTCCACGCTGCGGCGTCGGTCGCCCGCAATGACGGGCTCGTCTCCACGCGCGAGCGCCGCCAGCGCCGGCGAGAGGGGGAAGCGGTCGGGATACGCCTCGTGCATCGTCTCGAGGACGTGGTAGGCGACGGGTGGCCCGACCATCGCGAGCAGGACCGACGGCGCCATCGGCAGCCCGAGGCGGAGAATCGCCTCGTCCGTCTCCTCGACGCTGTTGCCGTGCTCGAGTGCCTCCATCAGGACGGAGGTCATGCGCGTGAGGACGCGGTTGACGACGAAGCCCGGGGCGTCGCCGACGACGACCCCGCGCTTGCCGAGCTTCTGCGTCACGCTCCAAGCCGTCGCGAGCGTGACCTCGTCCGTCTCGGCCGTGCGTACGATCTCGACGAGCGGCATCAGCGCCACCGGGTTGAAGAAGTGGAGCCCGACCTCGGCGCCCATCTCGGCGACCGAGAGCGACGAGGTGTTCGTCGCCAGGATCGCATTCGGCGCGCGGTCGCGCAGCTCCGCGAAGACCGTCCGCTTGACGTCCATCTCCTCGACGACGGCTTCGAGCACGAGGTCGCACTCCTCGAACCCCTCGTAGCCCGTGCCGCCGGTGACGATCGAGCCGAGAAAGCGCGCCTTCGCCTCGCTGTAGCGCCCCTTCGCGACCTGCGCCGCGAGCTCCGCGCGAATCGACTCGAGCGCGCGATCGACGATCTCCTGGGAGATGTCGCGGAGCACGATCGGCACCTCGAGCCGCCGCAGGGCGAGGGTGGCGATCTGCGTCGCCATCAGCCCGGCGCCGACGATCCCGATCTTGTCGACCTGTCGCGGGTCGACGGCGGGAATCCCAATCCCCTTCTTCGCGCGCCGCTCGACGAGGTTGAAGGCGTAAATCGAGGCCTGCGCCTGCGCGCCCGGGAGGAGGTCGGCGATCACCTCCTCCTCGGCGCGGTAGCCCTCCTCGAGCGTCCACCGGCCCGCGCCCGCGATCAGGTCGAGCGCGACGTAGGGCGCCGGCGCGGCGCCGTGCACCTGGTCGTCGACCTGCGCTCGCGCGCGGCGGACGACCTCCTCGAGCCGCGAGAGCTCCGGCGGCGTTCGCTCCGCTCCGTCCGCCTCCGCGAGCTCGAGCGCGAGCGCGATCGATTCGTCGACGAACTCCGTCGGCTCGAGCAGCCGGTCGGCGAACCCGCGCTCGAATGCGGCGCGCGCGTCGAGCATCCGGTTCTGGCGCAGCGGGTTGGAGACCACGAACTCGACGGCGACCTCGGGGCCGACCAGCCGCGGGACGAGCTGCGTCCCGCCCCAGGCGGGGAAGATGCCGAGAAAGACCTCGGGACAGGCGAAGTGCCGGACGGCGGTGGAGATCGTGCGGTAGTCGCAGTGGAGGGCGATCTCCACCCCGCCGCCGAGGCAGGCGCCGTTGACCGCGGCCACGGTCGGGAACGGCAGCTCGGCGAGGCGGGAGAAGAGGCGATGCCCGGCGCGACTCCCCTCGAGCGCAAGCTCGCGCGTCACGCCAGGGAACTGGTCGATGTCGGCGCCGGCGGCGAAGACGAAGGGCTTGCCCGTCAGGACGAGCGCCGCCCACTCCTGCCCCTCGATCTCGTCGAGCGTCCGCTCGAGCGACTCGAGCGCGCCCCGGTCGAACGTGGTCGGCGTTCGCCAATCGGCGCCGTTGTCGATCGTGACGAGCGCGAGCCCCCCGACAGGCGTCTCGACCCGTTGGAGCTTGAACTCGGTGTCAGCCACCGAGGTTCTCCCAGAGCAGCGCCGCCCCCATCCCCATCCCAACGCAGAGGGCGGTCAACCCGTAGCGCGCAGCCGGCCGCTCGCGAAAGCCGTAGGCGAGCTGGGCGCACAGGCGCGCTCCGGTGGCCGCAAGCGGGTGACCGCAGGCGATTGCGCCGCCGTAGGGGTTCAGACGCTCGTCATCCGGCGAGACGCCCATCTCCGCGCACCAGGTGAGCACCTGGACGGCGAACGGCTCGTTCAGCTCGAACAGCCCGAGGTCGTCGAGGGTGAGTCCCGCCTGTTCGAGTACGCGCTTCGTCGCGGGCACCGGCCCGAGGCCCATCAGCTCCGGTTCGACGCCCGCGAAGGCGTAGCCCACCAGGCGCATCCGGGGCGTCAGGCCGAGCTCGGTGGCTGTCTCCTCCGCGGTCAGGATGCACGCGGCCGCGCCGTCGGTCAGGCCGGCCGAGTTCCCCGCGGTCACTCGCCCGCCCGGCCGGAACGGGGTCGGAAGGCCGGCGAGGCCGTCCATCGACGTGTCAGGGCGGAGGAACTCGTCCCGATCCGCTAGCTGCCAGCCCTCCTCGGTGAAGACGGCCATCGGCACGACCGTCTCTCGCATGGCGCCGTTTCGCCAAGCGGCGGCGGCGCGGTGCTGCGAGCGCATCGCGTACGCGTCAGCGGCCTCCTTCGTGATCTCCGGGAAGCGGTCGTGGAGGTTCTCCGCGGTCGCGCCCATCGTGACCGCCGACTCATCGACGAGGCGCTCGGCCGCAAAGCGCGGGTTGAACTCGACCTCGGCCGCCATCGGGTGGTGCCCCATGTGCTCGACACCGCCCGCGACGACGACGTCCGCCGCGCCGAGCGCGATCTCGCCGGCGCCGACGGTCACCGCGGTGAGCGCTCCGGCGCACATCCGATCGAGGGCGACGCCGGGCACCGTCTCCGGGATCCCCGCGAGCAGCGCCACGGAGCGGCCGAGCGTGAGACCTTGATCCCCCACCTGGGCGGTCGCGGCCAGGACGACGTCGCCGATGCGCTCCGGCGGCAGGCGCGAGTTGCGCCGCAGCAGCTCGCGGACAACCTTGACGGTCATGTCGTCGGCGCGCGTGCGCCAGAAGATCCCGTTCGGCCCGGCACGCCCAAAAGCCGTACGGGCGCCGTCGACGTAGACGACTTCGCGACGCTCGGCCATCCTCGGCCAGTCTAGGCTTTGCCGCCGCGGTGGGGGATTGGGGCAAGCACATACGACGCGAGGACGCGCGCTATCGTGACGGCGAGTCGAGGCTGTCGGAGCTCGAGGACGGCGACGAGCGCCAGCGGCAGCTCACGCGAATGGGGAACGCCGCGTACGGCGCCGGGCTGTCCCACCTCATGCTCGGCCAGCGCCAGGAGGCGGCGCAGTGGTTCGACCGTGCCGTGGAGCGATATCGCGAGAGCCTGGAGACGGCGCCGCCCGACAGTTGGGGGCGGTACATCGGCTCGTTGAAGGCGCGCATCCTCGCGGACGACTGGAGCGGTGCCGAGGACGAAGCGCGGGCGACGCTGGCGGCGGGAGCGGAGCGCTCGCCTTCGCCCATCGGGAGGTACGCCGCCGCGCTCGCGCACCTCGTCTTGGGGGAAGACCGCGACGCGCGCCGGCTCGCCGACCACTTGCGGACGGAGGGGGACTTTCCCGCAGGGGTGGGCGACGCCCTCGCGATGCTCGCCGCCGCATCCGATGCGATCGGTTACGTCGAGGCGGTCGAGCAGGTGCTCGAGTCGTTCGAGCGGCGAGAGGAGTACCTCGAGGATGTGCCCGTCGCGGACACCGTGATCGTCCTCCAGGCGCTCGCCGCGCGGCGTGACCTCGTCGCCGAGCTGAGCTCGCCGCTGCTCCCGCCGTAGCGACCCGCGAAGAACGGAGGCGGCCGCCCGCACTCGCGCCGCGACGGATGACTCTTCGGCGCGCCCGTCCTCTCGTCTACCCGGCCCACGGCGGGAGGTCGAGCGCCCGCTCGTAGGCGGAGCGGTCATGCACCGGCTCGCCGTGCGAGACGATTACGTGTTCGAACGGAAGCTCGAGCAGCGCCCGCAACGCGGGCAGAGCGCGCTCCTCGTGCCACGGCGTCGACCAGATACGAAGCTGTCCGTCCGGAGCCGTCAGAGCGTCCGCGAAGACGAGCGCGCGCTGCACGGGGAGCCAGAGCGGCGTCTCGTTCCGCCCGCGCCCGTCGTAGAGGGCGACGAGGCCGCCCGGAAGCTCCGTGCCGGGCTCGATCGCTTCGAGGTCGGTCTCGGGAACGTCGTCGCGCCAGAAGAGGCTGGGGCCGAACGCCCGCGCGCCGTAGCGGCGAACGAACAGGTCGACGTCGCGGACGTGATCGGGCTTGAGCACGACAACGAGCGTCGGCGGGTGACCGTCCAAGCGAGCCCACGCCGCAGAAGCGGCCTCCGGAGGCGCGAGCGGGTCGAGCACGGCGATCTCGCCGCGCGACTCGACGCAAGTGGACGTCACGAGCTGCTCCCACGGCGCCCCGGGGTACCAGTCGGGATGCGGAACGCGCCAGACCCAAAGCCCGGGAGCGACGTCTCGAAGCTCGGCCGCCACGCGATCCCCCTACGACTCCCCCGCGGCGAGCTCGCGCGAGCGCTCCATCGCTGCCTGGATCGCATTCAGGAACGCAGCCCGGACGCCGGAGACCTCGAGCTCGCGGATCGCGCGGATCGTCGTTCCGCCTGGTGACGTCACAAGCTCGCGCAGCTCGACAGGGTGCATCCCCTCATCGCGGAGGAGCTTCGCCGTCCCGAGCATCGTCTGGACGACGAGCTGCGTCGAGACCTCGCGCGAGAGCCCCAGGAGAATCCCGGCCTCGATCATCGCCTCGGCGAGGAGCGCGAAGTACGCGGGGCCTGACCCCGAGACAGCGGTAACGGCATCCATGTAGCGCTCCGGTACGCGCACGACCGCTCCGAGGTGTGAGAGGACGTCCTCGGCCAGCGCCAGGTGCTCGTCGTCGGCGTGCGCGCCGGCGCAGACACCCGCGACCCCCTCGTGGACCGTCGCGGGCGCGTTCGGCATCGCTCGCACGACCGGGACGCCGCGGGCGACCCGCTGCTCGATCGCGGACGTCGGCATCGCCGCCGCGACCGAGAGCACGGTCTGCTCGGCCGAGACGACCGGACTGATCTCCCCAAGCAGGGCGTCGAAGTCCTGCGGCTTGACGGCGATCACGAGGAGGCTGGAGCCGGCGACCGCCTCGACGTTGGAGAGTGTGGTGCGCACGTTGTACCGCTCCGCCAACTCGGCGATGCGTTCGGGGCGCCGTCCTGTCGCTACAACCTCGTCGGGTCGGCGCCAATCGGCACTGAGGAGGCCGGCGATCAACGACTCGCCGATCTTCCCCGCGCCGAGGATCGCGAGGCGGCGCTCGTCGATGGGCATGGCGAGAGTCTACGGGCGTCGATCAGCGATAGTCCGCGCTCCGAGTGGGCACGGGGCCGCGCCCCAGCAGGTAGACGCTCGCCAAGCCGGGCCCACTCGCTGTACGGCTCGAGCAGCTCCGCCGTCTCCCACGCCTCGACGCGGCTGCCGTGCAGCGCTGAGCAGAGCTTGATCAGGCCGAGATCGGCGACGAGGCCACGCTCGCGGCGTCCGAGTCCCTCGAGGAAGATCACGCTAACCGACCACGGGTGACGTAGCGCGCGCGCTCGAACCGCCGTGCCGCCTCCGTCGCAAGCCCCTTGAGCCCGGTCGAGCTCGAGTGACAGGCACAGGCGGAGGAGCGTCGCGGCACGGCGCGCGTGCAGGCCGAGGGCGCGGAGATCAACGGCCGCGAAGCGGGCAAAGGTGCGTCGGCGGCGGAGCGGGGAGATCGCCGGCGGCAGGCGTGACCGCGCGCACGACTCCCCGTTCGACCGCTCGCGCCCCGTCGCGACTCGATCAGCTGCCCACGGAGCGCGCGGAGCAGGGCGTGCGCGACGGTGGAGAGGCGAGGCAGCCACAACCGCGGAGGATGCTGGCCGCAGCGGGTCGTGGCGAACAGCCGCGCAAGAACGGCGGGTGGTCGTCGTCGAGCGCCAGCACAAACCCGACTCGCTCGAGGCCTGCCTCGCTCACCGCGCGGAGCACGACGCGTCCGTCCGGGCACTGCGAGGTGGCGCCGTTCTTGCTCCCGTGATCAGTGGCGACGGGGGGACGGTCGCGCGACCGTCGAGCCGGTTGGTCGTGGCTCGAGCTTGCGATTCCTCGCTTACTCGCGCTGATTCCGCTCGTCTGCCTCCACGCGCTGGCGGCGATCACGCCCGCGGCGCTGGCGGGATCCGCCAGGCCGGCGACCTCGCGTCAGCGCGTGAGCGACGCGCGCTCCCGGTCCCAGCCGTAGACGACGAGGCCGTAGATCACGAGGAGGTTGAGGATCACGAGCACGAAGCTCACAAGCGGGAAGGCAAAAATCCACCACATGTGGACGATCGCGCCGATTGTTGCGGCGACGATCCCAACCGTCACGGCCCACGGAGCCCTCTGGAAGACGAAGAACCCCGTTGCGATGAGGATCAGCCCGACGATGACGTAGAACGTCCCCCAGGCGTCCAGGTTGTTGTCCCAGAAGATGGTGTCGAAGGTCGTGTCCCTGGCGCCGAGCGCCCGGATGCCGTCGAAGAAGTCGATCGCTCCCGCCAGGATGAGCATCACTCCGGCAAACGCGATCCAGCCGCTTCCTTCCCGCGCCGTACGAGGGGTCGGTGTTGCCATTCCTTGCTCCTTTCCGTTCGGGGGCGGCTTCTCCGCCCGTTCCGCCGCCTGCGCTCCCCGGGAGCGTACGCACTCGTCACTTCGCGCTGGCAACGCAACGTCCTACGCCGGAGGCCCGGGTTTCGAGCGAGGAGCCGAGCGCCGGCCGGCGGAGGTTCAAGCGACCCAGGAGCGCGACGGGGCGACGAGCCGGGTCGGTGTGGCGGCCAGCCGAACCGCCCGCGGGTGCCGCTACGCGGGGGTCGCGCGCACCGCGGCGGACGCGGTTTCGACGCGATACTCCGCCGGTGAAGATCCTGGCGACGCGCCGCTATCCGGGGCCGGCGTTCGACGAGCTCGACGAACTCGAGATCGTGCCGCTTGCCGACCTCGACGCGCCACGGCCGGATGTCGAGGGCCTCGTGGTCGCGAACGAGCCCGTACCGCTCGATCTCCTTCCAAATCTCCGCGTCGTCGCCAACTTCGGCGTCGGCTACGACCGCATCGACGTTGCTGCGTGCGCGGCCCGCGGTGTCATCGTCACGAACACGCCGGGCGTCCTCGACCGGGCGACGGCCGATCTCGCGTTCGCCCTGATCCTGGCGACGCGGCGGCAAGTCGTCGAGGGAGACCGGCTCGTCCGCTCGGGCGGCTGGGCGCAGTCCTGCTCGCAGGGCCGCCTTGCCGAAGAGGTGGCGGGGTCGACGCTTGGAATCGTGGGCCTCGGACGTATCGGCGGCGCCGTCGCGAGACGCGCGCAGGGGTTCGACCTTCGCGTCCTGTACACCGGCAGACATCGCGTCGCCACGGAGGTGGCCGAGTTCCGGGCCTTGGACTCCCTGCTGGCCGAGGCTGACATCGTCACGATCCACCTGCCGCTCACGAGTGAGACAGCGCGGCTGATCGACGCGAAGAGGCTCGCGCTCCTCCGCGACGGCGCCTGTCTCGTCAACACGGCGCGAGGCGAGATCGTCGACGAGCCCGCACTGGTTGCCGAGCTCGTCTCGGGCCGGATCTCCGCAGGACTCGACGTCTTCGAGCGCGAGCCGCATGTTCCACCTGAACTGCTCGAGCTGCCGAACGTCGTCCTGACACCGCACCTCGGGAGCGCGACGCGGCAGACGCGCGAGGCGATGACGCGGCTGGTGGTCGACAACCTGCTCGCGGTGGCGAAGGGGAAAGTGCCGCCCACACCCGTCTCCGCGTAGTAGCAGCGTCAGGGCGGAACGCACGCCGGTGCGCCCGCCGCGCAGCGGCGAGCCTCGCCC
>JALZFG010000332.1 GCA_030861645.1 Actinomycetota bacterium | reverse complement strand
CCCGCGAACCACGCTGCGGCCCAGATCGCAGAACCGAGGAGAAGCTGTGGAGCGAACTCGCCGCGCACGAGGTGCGGTCCGAGCAGCACCACGATGCTGGCCACGAGGGCGACCCTCCTCGTCCACGTCGTCGTCTGGTCACGCCGCTCGGCGATCGTATAGAGAGCGACAGCAAAGCCGACCGGGGGCCCGAGCCCGTACCCGAGCCCGTAGAGCGCCGATGTCGCCGCGGTGACGAGGGCGAAGACGGGGAGCGTCGCGACGCGTCGCGCGAGAAGCGGCCAGGAGACGAGCGCGGCGAGGGCGCCGGCAAGCAGGTCCAGGTCGCGCGTGCCCTCGAACTTGTCCCCGCGAGACATCGCAGCGAGCGAGAAGGCGAAGACCGCCGCGGCGAGAACGGCGTCGAGGACGAGCTGCTTGCGTCGGAGAGCGCGCACTCTCTGGAGAAAGTAGCGGCGGCCAGGGGCCGCGGAGTCGCCCTGGGGGAGGATCCGCGTCCACCCGCAGGGGGACGCCAAAGTTCCTCCCGGCGGGCGTTGTGGCGGGGCGGCGCTCACCCGTACCGTTGCCGCCATGAGCGAATTCGTGATCGAGACCCGCGACCTGACCAAGCGCTACGGTGACCGCATCGTCGCCGTCGACCGCCTGGCGATGCGCGTCCGCCGCGGCGAGGTCTACGGCTTCCTCGGGCCGAACGGCGCCGGCAAGACGACGACGCTGCGGATGCTGCTCGGGCTCGTTCGCCCCAGCGCCGGCGCGGCGCTCGTCCTCGGTGCAGAGCCGGGATCGCCGGAGGCGCTTGAGCGCAGCGGCGCCCTGATCGAGACGCCCACCTTCTATCCCTTCCTCTCCGGCCGGGACAACCTGCGCGTCCTCGCCCGCCACGCCGACGTGTCCGAGTCGCGCATCGAGCCGGCGCTCGAGGTGGTCGAGCTCTCCACGCGCGGCGGCGACCGCTTCCAGACGTACTCGCTGGGCATGAAGCAGCGGCTGGGGATCGCCGCTGCGCTGATCAAGGACCCGGAGCTGCTCATCCTCGACGAGCCGACGAACGGGATGGATCCCGCCGGCATGGCGGAGATGCGCACATTCATCCGCAGTCTCGGGCGCGGGAACCGGACCGTGCTGCTCTCGAGCCACCTGATGGCGGAGGTGGAGCAGACATGCGACCGCGTCGGCGTGATCAGCCGAGGCAGGCTCGCCGGCGAAGGAACGGTGGACGAGCTCCGGGGGCGGGAGAGCCTGTGGCTGCGGGCCGAGCCGCTCGACCAGGCCGAGCGGGTCGTGCGCGCGCTGCGGGGGATTGACGCGGTTGCACGGAGCGATGGAGGCCTCCGGGTGGCGGCGGACTCGGCCGCGGCGCCGGCGATCGCGCGCGCGCTCGTCGAGGCGGGCGTTTCCCTGGGGGAGCTTCGCCCGGAGCGCGCGTCGCTGGAGAAGGTGTTCCTTGCACTGACGGAGGAGGCTGCATGACCCGAAGCATCGCCGCGGAGCTCCTGGTGGTCCGCAAGCGCGCGAGCACGTGGATCCTGCTCAGCCTCTGGACGCTGCTCGCGCTCGTCTTCGCGTACATCGTCCCGTACGTCCAGTACCTGAACGGCTCGACGCGTCAGTCGCTCGACGAGCTGCTCCCGCAGCACCTGGTCGCGCAGCTGATGGCGGGCTTCCCCTTCTTCGGCGGCGTTTTCGCGCTCATGCTGGGTGTGCTCGCCGTCGGTAGCGAGTACGGGTGGGGCACGCTCAAGACGCTGTTCACGCAGCGTCCGGGCCGGCTGTGGATGTTCGCGGCCAAGCTCGTTGGGCTCGCCGCAACGCTCGTTGTGTTCGTGCTCGCGGTGTACGCGTTCGGAGCGCTCTCGAGCTACGTGATCGCGGTGCGAGAGGGCGCGGAGGTCGCGTGGCCGTCAGCCTCGCTGCTCTTCCGCGGACTAGGCGCCGGCTGGCTGATCCTCGCGGTCTGGGCGGCGCTCGGCATCCTGCTGGCCGTGGTCTCGCGGGGGACGTCGCTCGCGATCGGTATCGGCATTCTCTACGCGCTGGTGATCGAGGGGCTCGTGAGCGCGCTCGCGAGCGAGATCAGCCTGCTCGACCACCTCGTGCAGTTCTTCCTGCGCGCCAACGGCTACTCACTCGCCGCGGCGCTCGGCGTCTCCGCCGAAGACGTGAGCGACCGAGGGCCCGGCTCGTTCTCCGGGCCCTTCGTGACCGGAGGCCAAGCGCTGCTCGTGCTTGCGTCTTACCTCGTCGTCCTGGTCGCGGCGTCGGGCTGGCTCCTCCGCCGCCGCGACGTCGTGTGACACTCCCGCCGATGCAGGCCGAATCGTGCGCGGCCAGGAGGTCGCTGGTTCACGTCGCGCGCCGACGGGCGCGGGTCTGGGGGGAAGGGCGTCGCGAGAAGGGGTACGCCCGGTAAGAGGAGGCACCGCTTGTGGCAACGGCGTGTGCAACCCGCTGACGGGTGAAAGGCGCTGCTCGTCGAGTCGGCCGAGGAGACGGCTGGCGCCAGGATCGTCGCTGACTTCGGCGTCGAGGATGCGGCTTC
>JALZFG010000320.1 GCA_030861645.1 Actinomycetota bacterium | reverse complement strand
CTTCGGATCTGCGCCGGCTCTCATCGCCATCTCATTCGTGCCTCCTACAGTGACCTGCGACAGCGACACGAGGAGGGAGGCGAGATGTCAATGCGCGTACGGACACGCAAGAACGCGGCGATCGGCGCCCTCGTCGTCGCCCTCGCGGCGATCGGGGGCGGCGCGGCCGTCGCCGCGGGCGGTGATGACCCCGGCGAAAAGCCGATCACGGGTGCCGCGCTCGAGCGGGCAAAGGCCGCCGCTCTCGCCCGCACCGGCGAGGGGAAGGTCACCGGCACGGAGGTCGGCGACGAGGAGAGCTTCTACGAGGTCGAGATCACGCTCGATGACGGACGCCAGGTCGATCTCCAGCTCGACAAGAACTTCAATGTCGTGGGCTCTGAGAGCGACGGTCGGACGGACGAGGACTAGACGTTTTGTCGAATCCGATGTCTACGTCGGCCGTGACCGACGGCGGCAAACAGCCGCTCCGGTGCAATTCGCGGCGGCTCGCGACGCCGGGGCCGCCGCTGCTCTGCGTCTCTCGCGGGTCGCTCATCCTCTCGGTCCCCCCGACGGTCTCAGTGCCATCTGCAGCCGAGGATGGCGGGGAGGTGAGCCGCCGAGAGCATGTAGGGTGGGCGCGAGCGACCAAAGGGGGACAAAGTGGGCGAGCGCGTTCAGCAGACATATGTCTCAGCGCTGATCGATAGCCCCGACACGTGTCGCGGCTGCTATCGGCTACGTGAGACGGGCGAGAACGCACCCGACGCCACGTACCTCGAGTTTGGGCCGGAGGACGTTTGTCCTCGATGCGGAGGACTACGACTCCGGGAAGAGATAGTGGCGGAATTCCGCGTCATCGACGGATCCGGGAGAGTGCTGCGCGAGAAGGAGAGGTGAATCCGGGCGGGGCGATCGCGCCGCTCCAGCGTGCAGATCGGCGGGGATCCGCGAGGCGCGCAACCCGCCTAGCGTCGTTCACAGCGTCGGCCTCAAGAGGCCACAAGCGCCCGGTCGGGTGCAGCGCGCTCGTGCGAATCGCGAGTCGCGCGTCTCGCGCGGTGTCGTCCTCTACGTGTGCCCGCGAGGAAGGTCGGGGTGGCGCGGCCGCTCGCGACCTTGATGAACGTCTTGCCGTTCTCAGAGGCGCTCCTGATCGCAACACTTCCCTCAGAATCCCTTTTCGGGCTAACCCGCCGGGGGTTCGAGGGCGGAGTCTACGCGGCCGCGGACGGTGAAGCGATGCGGATTGTTGTCTCCTTCACGAACTTCGTCTGCCTCGCTCGTCGCGCATCGCCTTCACGACCTTGGACGAGTTCGAGTGCGTCGGTCAGGCGGGTTGCCGGTGTCGGGGTCGCAGGCGCTCGGGCACGGCGACCTCTCGACGACGCTCGGGAGCTACGGGCACCAGGACCAGCGCGACCTCGAGCGGCGATGGACCTCCTCGCGCGCTCGAGAGAACGATCGCGGCAATTTCGGAGGAGGATTGAGCGACAAATCCGGGTTCCGCCATCACCGAAACCCGGGTTTGCAGGGAAAGGTGGAGGCGGCGGGAATCGAACCCGCGTCCGCGGCCGCACCGGGCGGAGCGTCTACAAGCGTAGGCTGCCCTTCTCGTTCGCCCGCCGGCCGGTGGACAGCCGACCTGCCGCCGGGCTAGCCATCCTGCGCTGTCGCGCCTCGGGCGATTGGCTCTCCCTCGGCGCCGAGCCCGTTCTCTGACGCCGCTACCCGGGCCACGGGCCGAGCCCGGGGCGACGCGCTGACCTAATTCAGTTAGGCAGCGAGTGCGAGTTCGTTCTTCGCACCTACGTTGTTCCCGGTTGTTTTACGAGGCCGACCGGGGACCTCGGCTTGCAGCTCTGCCGGAGAACCGACCACGTCGAAACCTGATCGCCCCCGTATGTCTCCGCTTATTGTAGCCCCGAATGCTGCAGATCCGGCGCGCCGAGACAGATGCGGAGCTCGAGCGCTACGTCGAGCTCATGGCGCGCGTCGCCCCGGACGCTGCACTCACGGCGCCCGAGCTGCGCGCGATCGAGCGGGAGCTCGAGCTCGTGCACCTGCTCGCCGAGATCGACGGCGAAGGAGTTGGAGCCGGCGTCTGCGCGAAGGAGCCGCGGATGCGCGGGCGCAGGGCCGCCCAGGCGAAGGCGCACGTCCCCGAAGAGCACCGACGTCGCGGCGTCGGCTCGGCACTCTGCGCCGCGCTGCCGCAGTGGGCCCGCGAGCGCGACGTCGAGCTGTTCGAGGCGGACGTCAGGGAAGACGACGAGGCGAGTCTCGCCTGGGCGCAGCGTCGCGGGTTCGAGGAGATGGGCCGGGAGCAACGCGTCGAGCTCGACCTCGCGCGAGTCGAGCCCGCGCCGATCGACCCGCCGCGCGGAGTCGAGATCGTGCGCTGGGCCGACCGACCGAACCTAACACGCGGGCTGTACGAGGTCGCACTCGAGACGTACCGCGACATCCCCGGGAGCGAGGAAGACGAGATGGAGTCATTCGAGGAGTGGCTCGCGCACGACATGCACGGCCCCGGGGATCTCCCGGACGCGACGTTCGTCGCGCTCGCGGGCGAGGAGGTCGTGGGCTACGCGAAGTTCAGCCTGACGAATGCTCAGCCCACGTCGCCTACCACGACCTGGCAGGGGTGAAGCGAGCGTGGCGCGGGTGCGGGATTGCCCGCGCGCTCAAACGCGCCGAGATCGCGTGGGCGAAGAGCGCCGGCTATGAGCGACTCTCGACGACCAACGAGCTGCGCAACGAGCCGATCCGACGCCTGAACGAGCGCCTCGGCTACGGGCCGGTGCCCGGTCGCATCTTCCTGCGGGGCCCGCTTGCGAGCCGCTCGCGCACGCCGTCCAGCCCCGATGCGACGAACGCCGGCGCGCCGGCGCCGAGCCCGTAGACGACCTCGTGCCACGGCCCGAGGCGGTGGTAGAAGCGCGCCCGCCGGCGAAAGTCCGGGTCGACGGCCTGCGGATAGTGCAGCACGAGCGTCTCGGCGAAGCTCTCGTCGGGCCCGTGGAGGAGCCAGGCGAAGTCGAGCGCCGGGTCGCCGATCCGCGCGTCGCTCCAATCGATGACGCCGGTCAAGCGCTCGCCGTTCCAGAGCAGGTGCTCCGGGCCGAGGTCTCCGTGGATGAGCGCGGGCTTGAACCGGAAGCTCCTCTCGTCGCTCAGGTACTCCTCGAAAATCTCGGCGACGGCACGCCGCTCCCCCGGCTCGAGCAGCGGAAACACGCGTTCTCGAAACTCCGAAAGGAGCGTCTCCCAATCCGAGCGCCACCCCTCGGCGCGGTTCGCCACGACGCCGAGCCCGCAAGCGCGCTCGACCGGAAACGCGTGGAGCTCGGAGAGAAGACGACCGATATCCGGCGCGACGCAGGGCGGCGGCGGTGACGGCAGCGCGTCGCCCTCGAGCTTGGGGTACCCGACGCAGACGGGCTCGAGCGATACGAACTCGAAGCGCGGAATCGAGACGGAGAGTGCGCGCGCGAGCTCAGGAAGGAGCGGAATCCCGGCTCGAATCCGTTCCGCGACCTCTGGACGGCGAGGGAACTGGAAGATCCACCGGCCATCCACCTCCCATGTGTCGCTGTCCCAGCCGCCACCCACTGGGACGATGCTTCGGACGCGCAGCCCGAATCGCCAGCGCAGGAAGGCGGCGGGCTCCTCCATCGACGGAGGATTGTCGCGGGCTGCGGAGCGCGGCTCCACGCCTCAAGAGCGGGCCGCGGTCTCAGGCAAAGCGTGAGCCCGATCTCCCGGCCTTGAGCGCGCGCTCGATCTGCCGGTCGGCCTCGCGTTTGGCGATATCCCGGCGCTTGTCGCGCGTCTCCTTGCCGCGCGCGAGCGCGAGCTCGACCTTCGCGCGGCCGTCCTTGAAGTACAGCTTCGTCGGGATCACGGTAAGACCGCGCTCCTGCACTTTGCCGATCAGCGAGTCGATCTGCCGCCGGTGGAGCAGCAGCTTACGGTCCCGGTCCGGGTCGTGCTGCCCGATCGAGCCCTTGTCGTAGCTCGCGATGTGCGAGCCGACGAGCCAGATCTCGCCGTCGCGGACGTCGGCATACGCCCGCTGCAAGTTCGCGCGCCCCTCGCGGAGCGATTTGACCTCCGTGCCCGTGAGGACGAGGCCCGCCTCGAAGCGCTCGAGCAGGTGGTAGTCGTGCCGCGCCCTGCGGTTCTCCGCGACGACTCTCTCTCCGCTGCCCCTTGCCACGAAGCCGATTGTAGGAGCGACCGTGCTCGAGCTTCGCGCCGGGGAGCAGTCCGGAATGAAGGTCGCGGTCGTCGGGGAGGACGAGAGATGCGCGGTGAGCTGGAGTTGACGACACGACAGGCGTCGGATCGAGGTCCACGCCGACAGCCGCGGAACGAGGGCGTCGGCGACTCACGCGGCTGGATACCCGGAGTCATCCTCGGGCTGGGCCTGGGCGGCCTCGCCGACGGGATCGTCCTCCACCAGCTTCTCCAATGGCACCACCTCATCTCCGAGCGTCGAACGACGGCGACGGTTGCCGGCCTGGAAGCGAACACGCTCGCGGACGGCGTCTTTCACGCGGTGATGTGGATCGTCCTCGTGGTCGGGCTCGTCGAGGTCGTCCAGACCGGACGGAGACACGACCTGTCGGCAACCCGTCTCGCCGGCGCGGCGCTTGTCGGCTGGGGCGTCTTCAACGTCGTCGACCAGCTGGTCTTCCATCTCGCCCTCGACCTCCACCACATTCGCGAGGGAGCGAACTACGCCGTCTACGACTGGAGCTTCTTCGGCCTGGGCGTCGTGCTGATCGCGGCCGGCGTCCTCCTCGCAGGCAGCGCGAGCGGCGAGCGCTGAGGCCGCGCGCGTCGCTGCTCGCTCGGCGCGGCTGGAGGCCCGTGGGCGCTGCTACCCAGCGAACCCGAGCTCGACCTTCCCCTCCTCCCGCCGAATCTCCTCGACCCGGACGACGATCGGGTCGCCGAGGCGGAACGTCCGCTTCGTGCGGCGTCCGACGAGCGCCGTTCCGAGCGCGTTCAGCTCGAAGTAGTCGCCCGCAAGGCGGCGCGCGGGGAGCAGCCCCTCGAAGACGTCGCTGAAACGGACGAAGAGTCCCGATGGAATCACGCCGATGACCTCGCCCTCGAACGGCTCCTCCCAGCCGCGGTCGAACAGCACCTCCTCGAGGAGCCACGCGAGACAAATGTCGTCCGCGCGGAACTCGATCTCGGCGGCGGCACGCTCCTGCACCGAACAGTGCTCAGCCGCCTCGGACAGGTCGTCGGGGAGCGGATCGTCGGCGGCGCCGAGCTCGCGAAGCAGCGCCCGGTGGCAGACGAGATCGGGGTAGCGGCGGATCGGGGAGGTGAAGTGGCAGTACGCGCGGCTCGCCAGTCCCGAGTGGCCGAGGTTGCGCGGGTCGTAGCGCGCTTGCTTCAGCCCGCGCAAGACGAGCGTCGGGAACGCCTCCCGGCCGCGGTGAGCGCGCTCGACGTACTCGCTCACGCGCTCGGAGACGGCAGCAGCGAGCTCGGCCGCCTGCGCCGGCCCCAGACGCTCGGCCTCGGGCGTTGGCGGCGTCGGCACGTCGAGGTCGACGAGCTTCGCCACGAGATGCAGGATCGCCTGGGGATCCGGCCGCTCGTGCACCCGGTAGAGCGCGCTGCGGCGCCGCGAGGCGAGCATCCCGGCGACGGCCTCGTTCGCGAGGATCATCAGTTCCTCGACGAGCGCGTGCGCACGCGGCTCGGCCTCGACCCAGGCGCGTTCCACCCCGCCCGCCCCGTCGAACGCGAAGGCGATCTCCGAGCTCGCGATCCGGAGCGCGCCCCGCTGGAAGCGCCGCCGCCGCAGCTCCAGCGCGACGCGCTCGGCGAGCCGAAGCGCTTCGACGAGCTCGGCGCCGGCGTGCTCGCGGCCGGACAGGATCGCTTCGGCGCGCTCGTAGGTGAGCCGCTCGCGGCTGCAGATGACCGAGCGATAGAAGCTCGCCTCGCCGACGTCGAGCGCACCGTCGAACGGAACCTCGACCGTGACGCAAAGGCGGTCCTGGTGCGGCCGCAGGCTGCAGAGATCGTCCGCGAGCTCCGGCGGCAACATCGGCGCGACTCGCCCTGGGACGTAGACCGAGAGGGCGCGCTCGGCCGCTCCGTGGTCGAGCGGCGAGGCGGCGGGAACGTAGTGCGAGACGTCGGCGATGTGCACCCAGACGCGGGCTCCGTCCCCCTCGCGGCGCACCGAGATCGCGTCGTCGAAGTCCTTCGCGGTCTCGGGATCGACGGTGAAGGCGAGCAGCTCGCGCAGGTCGACGCGCCCCTCGAGCGCGCTCGACGGGGGCGTGTACGGCTCGAACCCGCGGCGCAGCCCCTCGTGCTCGAGCAGCGCCTCGAGCACGTTCTCGATCGCGCCCGCCGCGCCGAGCGCGCGCTCGAGCCGCGCCCGCCCGCGCCCCGTCGCGACGACCGCGAGCTGCCCAGAGTCGATATCTCCGAGCCCCTTGCGGTCGAGGACGATCGGGACTCCGGGCGTGAAGAAGGGCTCGCCCACGACGAGGCGCCCGCGCCGCGCGACCTCGACCACCACCCGCTCCTCCACGGCGCCAGTCTCGCAATCGCACCGGCCGCTCGCTCGTCCGGCCGAGAGGCGAAAGCGACCGGAGGCAGGCGCGACTTCCGCCGAGGCTACACGCGCAGGAAGCGGCGCAGCGTGACCGCCGAGCCCGCGGCGCCGAGCAGCAGCCCGAGCCCTATCAGGATCAGGGCGTTCAGCCCGAACGACAAGCCGCGCACGTCCGGGTCGTCGAACCAGCCGAGCTCGGGCAGCGCGATCTCCTTCCCGAGCAGGAGCAGGACCACGGCCAGGACCGAGCCGATCAGGCCGCAGATCAGCCCCTCGAGCATGAACGGACCGCGCACGAACCAGTTCGACGCGCCGACGAGCTTCATCACCTCGATCTCGCGTCGCCGCGCGAAGATCGAAAGCCGGATCGTGTTCGCGATCAGCACCGTCGACGCGGTGAGCAGAATCGCGATCGCGACGAGGAACAGAAACTCGATCAGCCGCGCGACGTCGAGAATGCGCTCGGCGGTCTTCTGGCCGTACGTCACCTTCTCGACGCCGGCCGGGAGCGGGCGAAGGCTCCGCGCGATTCGTGCGGTGTACTCGCCCTTGACGGGAAGGATTTCCTCCGCATCCGGCAACGGGTTGGCGGGGAGCTTCTCGACCAACTCCGGAGCCCGCTTCTTCATCCGTTCGAGCGCCTCGCGCTTCGAGACGAACCTGACGTCCTTGACGAGCGGATTCGCCTCGAGCTTCGCCGCCACGGCGTTGATCTGCTTCGTGGTCACTTCCTTCCCGCACGTCGCGTCGGTGCAGAAGAACACCTTCACGAGCAACTCGTCCTTCTTGTGGTCGCTCCACGAGCGCGCGTAGCTGCCGAAGCCGACGAGCAGACCGACCAGGAACATCCCGATCAGCACGGTCAGCGCCGCCGCGACCGTCGTCGAGAGGTTCGCGGTGATCGAGCGAAGCGCCTCGGAGACGACGAGTCTCAGCCTCACTCGGGCGCGTACCCGCCTCTCCGCTCGTCGCGCGCGATCATGCCGTCCTCGAGCGCGATCACGCGACGGCGCATCTTGTCGACCATCTCGCGGTCGTGCGTCACCATCAGCACCGTCGTCCCCGAGCGGTTGATTCGGTAGAGGAGCTGCATGATGCCGACCGAGGTATCGGGATCGAGATTCCCGGTCGGCTCGTCGCAGACGAGCAAAGGCGGGTGGTTGACGAACGCGCGCGCGATCGAGACGCGCTGCTGCTCTCCGCCGGACAGCTCGTCCGGGTAGGAGTTCATCTTGTCGCCGAGACCCACGAGCGAGAGCACCTCGGGCACTTTGCGCCGGACCGCGCCCGACCCCTCGCCGATCACCTTGAGCGCGTAGGCGACGTTCTCGTACGCCGTTCGGTTCGGGAGGAGCTTGAAGTCCTGGAAGACGCAGCCGATATTGCGGCGAAGCTGCGGCAGCTTCGAGCGGCGCAGGCGCCCGATGTCGCGTCCGCCGACGATGATTCGTCCCCCCGTCGGCTCGAGCTCGCGCAGCAGGAGACGGATGATCGTCGACTTCCCGGATCCGGAGGGGCCGACGATGAAGACGAACTCACCCTTCTCGATCACGAACGAGACGTCCTGGAGCGCTGCGACGTGCGGCTCGTAGATCTTCGTCACGTGCTCGAAGACGATCATCGCCGCCGGAGCAGCGGCGGCTCGCCCCGCCTCGGCGCGCTCGGCGACGGCGGCGGGATTCAGCTTGTCCCTCTGCAGGCTCGAGCTCTCCACCGAATTGAGAAACGGCGGCGACACGTGCCGAGGGCGGCGGCACGTCCGGCGCCGGGCGCGATTAACAGCCGAGGAGTGTAGCGAATCAGCCGCTAGGCCGTCTTTTCGGCGGCGTTTCTGAGCAGATACGCGTGAATGAACCCGTCGAGGTCGCCGTCGAGAACGCCCTGGGCGTCGCCCATCTCGTACCCGGTGCGGTGATCCTTGACCAGCTGGTACGGGTGCAGCACGTAGCTGCGGATCTGACTTCCGAAGCCGATGTCCTGTGCCGCTCCCCGCTCACGCGCGAGCTCGGCCTCCCGTCTCTCCTGCTCGAGCTCGACGAGCCGCGACTTCAGCACGCGCAGCGCCGTCTGCTTGTTCGAGGCCTGCGATCTCTCGTTCTGGCACTGGACGACGATTCCGGTCGGCAGGTGCGTGATGCGGACGGCGGAGTCCGTCTTGTTCACGTGCTGGCCACCGGCGCCGCTCGCGCGATAGGTGTCGATGCGGAGGTCGGCCTCGTCGACCTCGACCTGGACGTCGTCGGCCAGGAGCGGCGCGACGATCACCTGCGCGAACGAGGTGTGCCGACGATGCGCCTGGTCGAACGGCGAGAGCCGCACCAGCCGGTGCACACCGCGCTCGGCCTTCAGGATGCCATACGCGTTCTCCCCGTCGACCGTAAAGGTCGCGGACTTGACGCCGGCCTCCTCGCCGGGGCTCGCCTCGAGCAGCTCCGTTCGAAAGCCGCGCTCCGCCGCCCAGCGCAGGTACATCCGCAAGAGCATCTCGGCCCAGTCCTGGGCATCGGTGCCTCCGGTGCCCGCGTGGATCGTCACGACGGCGTCGCCGGCGTCGTACTCGCCGCTGAAGAGCGCATCCTCGACCAGCCGATCGAGCTCGCGCTGGATCGGCCGCAGCTGCTCGCTGATCTCGGCCGCGAGGTCGCCGTCCATCGAGAGGAGCTCCCGGGCATCGTCGTACTCGCCGGTGAGCCGCTCATAGCGTTCGAGCCGCCTGCTGAGGCGAGCGTGCTCCGACGACAGCGCGGCCGCCCGCTCCTGGTCGTCCCAGAAGCCCGGCTCGCTCATCTCCCGCTCGAGCTCGCCGAGCCGTGATGCTACGGCGTCGGGGTCAAAGGTAATCACGGACCCAGGCGAGTTGGGCCCCGATCTCCTCGAGCTGCTCCTGCAGCGGAGCGCCATCGCTCATGCGAGCAAGCGTAGCCGACGATTCTCGCAGCCTGGCGCCGCGCGGCGGGAGGGACGAGGCTGCGATGGCAGCATCGGAAGCGCGCTGACGTAACGATCAAGGCAGGTTGCGTGCCGCGGCCGCGATGGCGGCGGCGGAGCCGCGAACGCGGGCTACGGCACCCCGCTCGTCAGCCGGCGCTCTCGCACGCGGAACCCCAGATTCGGCGCGCTACGCGCCGTGGCACTTCTTGTACTTCTTGCCGGAGCCGCACCAGCACGGCTGGTTGCGGCCGATCTTGTCGCGCTCGGAGCTGACCCGCTGCGTCGTCGCGACCGACGTCGCGGGGCCGGCGGCGGAGAGCCCGGCCGTCGCCGTCATCGTCCCGGTGGTCGCCGCGAGCGCCGTTGCGCCGCCGTCTGCGCCGGCGGCCGCTATCGCCTCTGAGCCCACAAGCAGCTCGTGCTCGTACGCGACCGCGCCGCCGTCGAGCGCCGCTTCCTGCGGCTCCAGCGCCTCGATCTCCTCCGGCGCGAGCTGCGCGTGGAAGAGAATCGAGACAACCTCCTCGCGGATCGCGATCCCGAGCTCCTCGAACATCACGTGGCCCTCCGCTCGGTACTCGACAAGCGGATCCTTCTGGGCGAACGCGCGCAGGTGCACGCCCTCGCGGAGATACTCCATATTCTCCAGGTGCTCGCGCCAGCGGGTATCGACCACTTGGAGGATCACGTAGCGCTCGAGCTCGCGCAGGATCGGCTGCCCGCTGGCGGGGTTGACGCCGAACTCCTGCTCCTTGCGCGCGTAGACGTCGCGCGCGTCCTCCTGGAAGTCGTCGATCAGCCCTTCGCGCGTCAGCGACTTGAGATCCTCGCGCAGCTCGTCGACGGTGATGTCGACGTCGCCGTAGAGCGCCTGCATCTGCTCGACCAGCTCCTCGAGATCCCACTCCTCGACGAACTCGTTCTCCGTGTGCTGCGTCACGATCCGGGCGATCGCCTCGTCGACCCACTCGCCGACGTCGCCTGACAGGTCCTCGCCCTCGAGCACTCGTCGCCGCTGGTCGTAGATCACTTGGCGCTGGACGTTGAGCACGTCGTCGTACTTGAGGACGTTCTTGCGCATGACGAAGTTCTGCTCCTCGACCTTCTTCTGCGCGTTCTCGATCTGCTTCGAGAGGATCCCCGCCTCCATCGGCTGATCCTCGGGGATCTTGAAGCGCTCCATGATCTTCTTGATCCGCTCGCCGGCGAACAGCCGGACGAGGTCGTCCTCGCCGGCGAGGTAGAAGCGGGACTCGCCCGGGTCGCCCTGGCGGCCGGAGCGCCCGCGCAGCTGGTTGTCGATCCGCCGCGCCTCGTGGCGCTCCGTGCCGAGCACGTAGAGGCCGCCGAGCTCGACGACGCCGTCCCCGAGCTTGATATCGACGCCGCGGCCGGCCATGTTCGTCGCGATTGTCACCGCGTGCTGCTGGCCCGCCTCGGCGATGATCCCCGCCTCGCGCTCGTGCTGCTTCGCGTTCAGGACGTTGTGGGGGACGCCCTGCCGCTCGAGCAGCTGCGAGAGGTGCTCGGAGGTCTCGACGGCGATCGTGCCGACCAGCACCGGCTGTCCTGCCTCGTAGCGCTCCTTGATGTCGCGGACGACGGCGGCGAACTTGCCCTGCTTCGTCTTGAAGATGAGGTCGTTTCTGTCCTCGCGGATCACCGGCTCGTTCGTCGGGATCTCGGCGACGTGCAGATCGTAGATCTCGACGAACTCCTTCTCCTCCGTCTTCGCCGTGCCGGTCATGCCGGCGAGCTTCTCGTACATGCGGAAGTAGTTCTGCAGCGTGATCGTCGCGAGGGTGACGTGCTCCTCCTGGATGCGCACGCCCTCCTTCGCCTCCACCGCCTGATGGAGCCCCTCGGACCAGCGCCGGCCTTCCATGATCCGGCCGGTGAACTCGTCCACGATCTTGACTTCGCCGTCCTGGACCACGTAGTCGCGGTCGCGGTGGTAGAGCGACTGGGCCTTGAGCGCCTGATTCAGGTGGTTGACCAGCTGGACGTTGCGCGGGTCGTAGAGGTTGTCGATCTTGAGCGCGCGCTCGACCTTCTCGATGCCGGCGGGAAGCGGCGACACCGTCTTGTGCTTCTCGTCGTACTTGTAGTCGGCGTCCGTGTCGTCTTCCTCGCCCTTCCGCCTCGTCTTGGCGGGCTCGCCCTCGAGCTGGCGCACGACCCGTGCGAAGTCGTAGTAGGTCTTGGCCGCGACCTCGGGCTCACCCGAGATGATCAGCGGCGTGCGTGCCTCGTCGATCAGGATCGAATCGACCTCGTCGACGATCGCGTAGTTGTGGCCCCGCTGGACGACGCCGTCCAAAGAGACCGCCATGTTGTCGCGGAGGTAGTCGAACCCGAACTCCGAGTTCGTCCCGTACGTGACCTCGGCCGCGTACGCGCGCTTGCGTTCGTCGAACGGCATCAGGTTCTGGATGAACCCGGCGCGCATGCCGAGCTTCTCGTAGACGGGCCCGACCCAGTGCGCGTCGCGTTTCGCGAGGTAGTCGTTCACGGTGACGAGGTGGACGTTCGCGCCCGTAAGGGCGTTCAGGTAGAGCGGCTGCACGGCGACGAAGGTCTTTCCCTCGCCGGTCTTCATCTCGGCGATGTCGCCCTCGTGGAGGACGATCCCGCCCATCAGCTGAACATCGAACAGGCGGATGGCGAGCGTCCGCTTGAACGCCTCGCGGACGGCGGCGTAGACCTCGAAGAGAAGCTCCTCGAGCTCCTCGCCGTTGTCGAGCCGCTGCTTGAACTCGACCGTCTTCGCGGCGAGCTCGTCGTCGGAGAGCGCCTCGAACTCGGGCTCGAGGGTACTGATGTAGGCGGCCTGGTCGCGCAGGCGCTTGAGGCGGCGCCCCTCCCCCACGCGAAGGACGCGCTCGAAATTGCCGAGCTGCGACATCGGCACTAGGGTAGCGTCTCCCGGCCGAGCGGACGGCCGAGCCGCCCGGACTTCACGGTTTCGTAACCTCGCCGATTCATAGGCCCTCAGAGCGGCGAGACGCGAATCTGCCAGAGACTGTCGTCGAGGCGCTCGGCCTCGAGCACGTAGTCGCCCTCGACTCGCTCCTCGGCGAGCTCCTCGAGCGCCGGCAGGGACGCCAACCAGCGCTCTCCGTCGATGTAGGTGGCGCGCTCGCCTCCCTGGCGCGCGACGGTGATCGCGTCACCCGGGGTGCCCTCCGGAAGCTCGGCGACGGCGATCGAGCGCGCGCCCGCGGCCCACATCTCGCCGCTGCGGCGGACGGCCTCCGCGGAGTACGGCGGCGCGAGGACTCGCTCCAGCTCCTCCGCGATCGGCGCGACCGCGTCGGCCCCAACGTCCTCCTCGAGGAGCAGCGTCCCGTCCGGAAGTCTCGTGAAGTTCAGCTCGTCGCCGGGCACGCCGGGCGCCGCCACCGCCACGACCGCATCCCAGCGGCGCGGTCGCGGGAGACCGTGAATGCCCGCCTTGTCCCACGGCGCTTTCGTCTTCTCCGACGCGTCGCGCTCGAGCGCGAGCCCGCCCTCGCGGGCGAGCTTCTCGTGCAAGGACTCGCGGCGCCACAACCGCATGGCCGGGAACGTTAGACGGCAGCGGCGACGCGGCCGTTACAACTGCGGCTCGATCAGGCCGTACCGGCCATCTCGCCGGCGGTACACGACGTTCACGTCACCGGACTCGACGCTCTGGAAGACGAAGAAGTCGTGGCCGACCAGCTCGAGCTGCAGGACGGCTTCCTCCGGGCTCATCGGTTTCACGGGGAACTGCTTCGTCTTCACGATCCCGGGCTCGACCTCACCGACGAGAGCGGGCGCCCCGACCGGCTCCGTAATGCGCGCGTCTCGGCGCCGCCGCTTCTCCCGGTAGCGCTTGACCTGCCGCTCGAGCTTGTCGACGAGCTGGTCGATCGAGGCGCGCATGTCGCCGGACGACTCGCGCGCGCGCAGGACCGGGCCCTTCGTCCAGACGGTCGCCTCGGCGACGTGGTTCGCGGAGATCGAGGGGTTCCGCTCGACGGCGAGCTCCAGCTCGACCTTTGTCGGCGCCGCGAGCTGGCGATCGAGCTTCCTGAGCTTCTCCTCGGCGTAGCTCCGGATCGAGTCGCTGACCTCGAGGTTCTTGCCCTTCACGTGAAGTCGCATCACCCCTCCTAGCTCACACGCCGCTTGCGGGCAAATTTAACGAACAGCCCGCGCGAGCGTCACCACGTCGACGCGCCGCGCCCCGCCTCGCCGAAGAGCGGACGCAGCCGCGGAAGCCGTCGCGCCCGTCGTGTACACGTCGTCGACCAGGAGGACCCGAACGGGGCTGCGGCCCGTCGGCTGGAAGGCTCCGGCGACGTTGCGGCGGCGCTCGGAGAGCCGGAGGCCGCGCTGGCGCGCGGAGGGCCGAGCGCGCGTGAGCAACGGGCGAAGCTCGAGCCGCCAGCGCTCGGCAAGCGCGGCTGCGAGCCGCTCGGCGGGGTGATGCCCGCGGCCTGCGCTCCGCTCCGCGTCCGCCGGAACGAACGTGATGACGG
>JALZFG010000317.1 GCA_030861645.1 Actinomycetota bacterium | reverse complement strand
GTTCGGATGCGAAGAGACGAGGACTCGCGCTTGGAGTTCGACACGCTGGCCGTCCATGGGGGAGTGCCGCGCCCTGGGCCCGAGGGCTCCGTCGTCTTCCCGATCTACCAGGGGACCGTCTTCTCCGCGGAGCCGGGGACGGACTACCACGACCTCAAGTACATCCGCCTCAACACCACGCCGTCACAGAGCTACCTGCACGACCGGCTCGCCGCGCTCGAGGGCGCGGAGGCGGCCCTCGCGACCTCGTCAGGAATGGCGGCGGTCACGACGATCCTCCTCGCCCTGCTCCACCGGGGCGACCATTTCCTCGCGGGCGACTGCCTCTACGGCGGCACGCATGACTTCATTACGAGCCACGCCGAGGACCTCGGCTGGAGCTACACGTTCGTCGACCCACACCGGCCCGAGACCTGGGAGGCCGCGTGCACGCCGCGCACGCGCCTCTTCCTGCTCGAGACGATCACGAACCCGCTCATGCGCGTGCCGCGTCTGCGCGAGGTGGTGGCGTTCGCCCGCGGGCACGGGCTGACGACCGTGATCGACAACACCTTCGCGACTCCGGTCAACTTCCAGCCGCTCACCGCAGGTTTCGACCTCTGCTTCCACAGCGCGACGAAGTACCTGAACGGACACTCCGACCTGGTGGCGGGCTGCATCGTCGGAAGCGCCGAGCTGATCGACCGCGTCCGCCGCACGCTCAACCACTACGGCGGAGCGCTCGACCCGCACGCCGGCTTCCTCCTCGCCCGCGGGCTGAAGACCCTGGCGCTGCGGGTCGCCGCACAGAACGCGAACGCATCCGCGCTCGCCCGCTTTCTCGAGACGCACCCGCAGGTGCGCGAGGTCAACTACCCGGGGCTCGCCTCTCACCCCGACCACGACCACGCCGCCGAGCTGCTCTCCGGGTTCGGTGGGATGCTGAGCCTGCGGCTGCACGACGGGGCGGAGGCGGCAGAACGGTTCCTCGACCGGCTGCGGATCGCGTACGTCGCGCCGAGCCTCGGTGGCGTCGAGACGCTCGTGACCCGTCCGGTGACGACGTCGCACGCCGGCATGAGCCGCGAGGACCGCGAGCTCCTCGGGATCACCGACGACCTCGTTCGCGTCAGCTGCGGCATCGAGAGCGCCGACGACCTCATCCGCGACTTCGCGGAGGCGCTGGAGGCCGAAGGCCTTGGTCGCTCGCGGCAGGAGCAGCGCGCCGGAGTCCCCGGGTAAGCGCCGGCGGCCTCTCGCCGGCCGTCGCGATCTCGCCGGCTCGCGCTCCCCGCCACCGGCGCGAGCGGAAGAGCCACGCGGCGCAAACGCAGGGGCGCGTTCGCCCACCGCCCGTACTCGTGGGGCGCCCGGCTGTTGCGCCGGGACTAAACGCGTACGGGACGGGACCGGCAGGGCAAACTCTCATCATGGCCGTTGCCCTCGGCACAGTCGGCTTGCTCGCCGATGCGATCGACTCCGTCCAGCGGTTCGTGACGGTCTTCATCTCCGTCTACATCCTCCTCATCCTCGTATACATCATCACGTCGTGGATCCGGCTCCCCTACTCGCCGTGGCTGAACCGCATCCAGCGCTTCCTGTACGACGTCTGTGAGCCGTACCTGCGGCTCTTCCGGCGGGTCCTGCCGCCCCTCGGGCCGCTCGATCTCTCGCCGATCGTGGCCGTCTTCTTCCTCGGCCTCATCCGCTACGCCCTGCTCGTGCTGCTCGACCAGTTCCGGTGACAAGCGGGAAGGGCGAAAACGCCGCCGGAAACCGGCGCCGCGTCGGTGCGCAAGCGGCATCTGCCAGGCACATCCGAGCAACGTCGGAGCGCCGCAGGCGCGAGACCTCGCTCGGGCGAGAGGCGACGCGGGCACGACCGCGCGCACGGATATCCTGTCGCCGTGGCCGACTCTGCGCGCATCCAGCTGCGCGTCTCCCCGCGCGCTCGGCGAACGGCGCTCGTCGGCCGCGACGGCGTTGTCTGGAAGCTCCGTGTCTCGGCGCCGCCCGAGGCGGGACGCGCGAACGAGGAGGCGCTCGGTGCCGTCGCCGACGCCGTCGCCCTGCCCCCGGCGAGCGTCGCGCTCGTCGCCGGCCGCTCCTCCAGGGACAAGATCGTCGAGGTCGCCGGTCTCCGCGAAGCGGAGGTCGAACGGCGGTTGGCACGGTCGCTGACGAGCGAGCGCCCGAGATGACGTCGGTCGACGCCGAGCACTTCCGGCGAACGCTGCTCGAGGAGCGACGGCGCATCGTCGCCGCAATCGAGTACCTGCACGAGGAGAATCCCGGCTCCCTCGAGGACGAGACCGGAGAGCTCGTCTCCGGGAGCGCGGACAACCACATGGGCGATACCGCGACGGCGACCTTCGACCGGGAGATCGACTACACGCTCGAGGAGAACTCCGAGCACGTGCTGGCGGCAATCGACGCTGCGCTCGGACGGATCGACGAGGGGACGTTCGGGACCTGCCGCTCGTGCGGAAGGCCGATTGCCCCCGAGCGCCTCCAGGCGATCCCCTGGACGACGCAGTGCATCGACTGTCGACGTCGGGAAGAGCGGGCATGAGCGACCAGGCGCGGCCCATGCTCGACGTCCGCGTCGGATCGGCGACCGACGGACTCGCGCCCGTCTCGTCCGCCGAACGCCCGCTTGCCGCCGGACCCGCGCACTGGGCGGCGCTCGCGGCGGTCGCGGTGGCAGCCGTCGCCGCGGACCAGCTCACCAAGCACGTCGTCGCAAGCGAGCTGGAGCTCGGCGGGCAGATCCACGTCGCCGGCCCCTTCTCGATTCACCACCTCCAGAACTCGGGAATCGCGTTCGGCCTGTTCGCCACCGCCACGCCGTTCGTGATCGCCCTCACGGTCATCGCCGTCGGTTGGATGCTCCTCTTCTTCGCGCGCTCGGGCGCGCGCCACCCCGTGCTGCCGGCCGCGCTCGGGCTCGTCATCGGGGGCAGCGTCTCGAACCTCCTCGATCGTGTCCGACTCGGCCACGTCACCGACTTCCTCGACCTGCGGTACTGGCCCGCGTTCAACCTCGCCGACAGCTTCATCGTCGTCGGTGTCGCCGTGCTGCTCGCCTCGCTCCTCGCCGGCGAGCGCCGGTCGGCGCGCCGGCCCCGCCGAAGCGACGCTCCGCCGCAGCGTTCCTGACGAGGCGTCGGGCGAGCGCCTCGACCGCTTCCTGGCCGCGCTGCCCGAGGTCGGATCGCGTGCCGAGGCAGAGCGTCTCCTCGTGCGGGACGCCGTGCGCGTCGATGGCCGCCGCCGCGCCAAGAGCTTCCGACTTGCCGGCGGTGAGGCGATCGAGCTCGACCGCAGCGCGCTCGGCCCAGAACCGCTCGAGCCGGAGGAGCTGAGCCTTCGCATCGCCTACGAGGACGAGCACCTGCTCGTCGTCGACAAGCCGCCCGGGGTCGTCGTCCATCCGGCGCCCGGCCTGCGACGCGGGACTCTCGTGCACGGCCTGCTCGCGCACGGGATCGCGGGCGGCGAAGCCGAGCGCCCCGGCATCGTCCACCGCCTCGATCGCGACACCTCCGGCCTCGTCGTCGTCGCGCGGTCTCCCGAGGCGCACCGCCGCCTGCAGAACCTCGTCCGCCGTCGCCGCCTCGATCGGCGCTATCTCGCCCTCGTTGTCGGGACGCCGCGCTCGAGGCGCGGGCGAATCGAGGCTCCGATCGGACGCGACCGCACCGACCCCGGTCGCCACTCGCTCGACACCGCCACGCCGCGCGATGCGATCACGCACTTCGAGGTGCTCGAGCTCCTGCCTCCGCGCGCGCTCCTCTGCGTTCGCCTCGAGACGGGGAGGACGCACCAGATTCGCGTCCACCTCGCGGCGATCGAACTCCCGGTCTCGGGCGATCCCCTCTACGGGGTCCAGCACGACCTGGGGCTCGAGCGCCAGTTCCTGCACGCCGCTCGGCTCGAGTTCCCGCATCCGTTCACCGGCGAGCCGGTCGTGGTGACATCGCCGCTGCCCTCAGACCTGGCCGCCGCGCTCGAGCGGGCCCGCGAGTAGCAGCGTTTCCCGCTCACGTGCTCGCTCGTGGTGCCGCCACCCGCGGCGGCTCCCCGGGTACCATGCCGAGGACGAGAGCCGGGGCAAGCCTGCGCGCGATTCCTCGGCGGACTTCCCGGCGGTCCTCCTCGGTGGCGGTGCCGGCGCGACGGACGCCGGTTCCACCGGGACCCGCCGGCAGAACCGAAGGGCCAACCGACATGAAGGGAGCTGTATCCGTGTCCGTCGTCTCCATGCGAGATCTCCTCGAGGCCGGGGTGCACTTCGGCCACCAGACGCGGCGCTGGAACCCGAAGATGAAGCGGTTCATCTTCGCCGAGCGCGGCGGCATCTACATCATCGACCTCCAGCAGACCCAGGAGCTGCTGCAGGAAGCCCACGACTTCGCTCGCGACCTCGGCGCGAGGGGCGGCTCGGTGCTCTTCGTCGGGACCAAGAAGCAGGCCCAGGACGCGGTCGCCGACAACGCCGTGCGCATCGGAATGCCGTACGTCAACCAGCGCTGGCTCGGCGGCCTGCTCACCAACTGGCGGACGATCTCCAACCGGATCGACCGCCTCCACGAGCTCCGCCGCCTCAACGAGGAAGGACAGCTCGAGCTGCTCCCGCCGAAGGAGCGAATCCACATGCTCGGCGAGCTCGAGAAGCTCGAGCTGAACCTCGGCGGCGTCGTCGAGATGCGCAAGGTTCCGGACGCTGTCTTCATCATCGACCTGCGGAAGGAGCAGATCGCCGTCCGCGAGGCGCGGCGCCTCGGGCTGCCGATCGTCGCGCTCGTTGACACCAACTGCGACCCGGACGAGGCGGACTACGTCATTCCGGGAAACGACGACGCGATCCGCTCGTGCTCGTTGATCACCCGCATCGTCGCGGACGGGCTCGCCGCCGGACAGCGTCAGGCGACGGCGCGCGAGTTCGAGCGTCCGGTAGTGGAGGAGCGCGAGGTGACCGAAGTGGCCGAGGAGCCCGAGATCGCCCAGCCAGGCGTGGAGGTCGCGGCACCCCCCGAATACGAGCAGGTCGCCCCGCGCGAGACGCTGGAGGAGCCCGTCGAGGTTCCGGGCGGATCGGCGCCGGACGAGCGGCGAGGGGAGGGGGCTGCATGAGCGTTCCGGCGAGCCTCGTCAAGGAGCTCCGCAACCAGACCGGCGCTGGGATGATGGACGTCAAGCGGGCGCTTGAGGAGACGAACGGCGACCTCGACGCCGCGCGCCGCCTGCTGCGGGAGCGGGGGGTGGCGCAGGCCGCGAAGCGCGCAGGGCGCGAGACGTCCCAGGGGACGATCCTGACCGCGATCTCGGGCCACGTGGGGACGATGGTCGCGGTCGGGTGCGAGACGGAGCCCGTCTCGAACAACGCCGAGTTCGTCGGTTTCGCCGAGCGCGTCCTCGAGGCCGTGCTCGAGCGCGGCCCCGCGGCCGTCGCCGAGCTCGAGGGCGAGCGGACGGAGCTGATCGCGCTTCTCGGCGAGAACGTCGAGGTGCGCGGAGCGGCGCGGCTGGAGGCGGGCGAGGGCGAGACGCTGGCCGAGTACGTCCATCCGAGCGCGACGAACAAGATCGGCGTCCTCGTGCTGGTGTGCGGCGACAATCCGACCGCGGCGCGGAGGCTCGCGATGCACATCTCGTTCGCCGCGCCGCGTTTCCTCACGCGCGACGACGTCGACGAGCGCGCGCTCGCCGAAGAGCGCGCGGTCTACGAGGCGCTGCCGGACGTGCAATCGAAGCCGGAGCACATCCGGCCGAAGATCGTCGAGGGAATGCTCGAGAAGCGCTTCTTCGCCGAGGCGGTGCTGACCGAGCAGCCCTGGATCCACGACACGTCGCTGACCGTCGGCGCCGCGCTCGCAGACGAGAATCTCGTGGTCGTCGCCTTCGAGCGCTTCGCGCTTGCCGAGTGATGAGCGTGCGGCCGGAGGAGACGCTCGCGGCGCGAGGAGCGCCGCGCCTCGCATTCCGCCGAATCCTGCTCAAGGTCTCGGGCGAGGCGCTGATCGGCGACCGCCAGTACGGGCTCGATCCGGCGCGAATCCGTGAGCTCGGGGCCGAGCTCGTCGGGGTGCAGGAGGAGGGGCTCGAGATCGCCATCGTTACCGGCGCCGGGAACATCTACCGCGGGATGGCCGGTGCCGCCGAGGGGATGGACCGCGCAACCGCCGACTACGCCGGGATGGTGGCGACCGTGCTCAACTCGCTCGTGATCCAGGACGCACTCGAGCGGCAGGGGGCGCAGACGCGCGTCCTCTCGGCGCTAACCATGACTGAGGTCGCGGAGCCGTACATCCGCCGGCGCGCGATCCGCCACCTCGAGAAAGGCCGGATCGTCATCTTCGCCGCCGGCACCGGGAACCCGTTCTTCACGACGGATACGGCGGCGGCGCTGCGCGCGCTCGAGATCGGCGCCGAGGCGATCCTGATGACGAAGCACGCCGTCGAGGGCGTCTACGGCGACGACCCGCGGACGCATCCGGACGCGGAGTTCCTGCCCGCGCTGACGCACAAGGAGGCGATCGAGCGCGGGCTCAAGGTGATGGACAGCACCGCGCTCTCCCTCTGCATGGACAACGCGCTCGCAATCCACGTCTTCGAGCTCGCGCCCGGGAATATCAGCCGGGTCGTGCACGGCGAGGCGGTGGGGACGATCATCTCCAGCGGCAACGAACGGGAGGAAGTACCGTGATCGACGACCTCATTCAGGACGCGCAACGGCGCATGGACAAGTCGATCGAGGCGACCCGGTCGGAGCTGAACGCCGTCAGGACGGGCCGCGCGTCCGCCGCGCTCCTCGACCGGATTCACGTCGACTACTACGGGCAGAGGACACCGCTGCGGCAGCTCGCGACGATCAACGTTCCCGAGCCCCGGCTGCTCACGATTCAGCCCTTCGACCCGAGCTCGTTGAAGTCGGTCGAGCGCGCGATCCAGGAGTCCGACCTCGGGCTTACGCCCTCGAACGACGGGAAGACGATCAGGCTGCCGATCCCCCAGCTCACCGAGGAGCGACGCAAGGAACTCGTCCGGTACGTCCGGCAGCTGGCCGAGGAGGGGCGCGTGGCGGTCCGCAACGTCCGCCGGGACACGATTCATCAGCTCAAGGATCTCGTCAACAGCGGCGACGTCGGGGCGGACGAGGAGCACCGCGCCGAGGACCGTGTCCAGAAGCTCACGGACGAGCACACGAAGGCGATCGACGAGCTGCTGAAGCACAAAGAGGCAGAGATCATGGAAGTGTGAGTCCGGGTTTCCTGCACGGAAACTCGGACGCGGGGAGACGCAATCGGACATGCGCGCGAGACCGGCTTCGACGCGGCTCCCGGCCGCTCCCCAGGCGTGAGCCGCGATGGCGTTCGAGTCTCCTAGACCT
>JALZFG010000306.1 GCA_030861645.1 Actinomycetota bacterium | reverse complement strand
GTCTGGCGCGACGAGCTCGGCCGCGAGCTCTCGATCGGGGGCGCGGCGGAGCTCGACCCGTTGCCCCGCGGCCAGCCGTTCGCGTTCGAGGGGCAGCGGCCGGCCGTCGCGGCGCGCGGTCTCGCCGAGGCCGAGAACGAGCTCTCGTCCCTCGTCCGCGCCGGTCATCGCGTCGTCGTCGCGTTCTCTCACGTCGGCGATGCGTTGAGGACGAACGCGCAGCTGCGGCGGATCGAGGCGACGGTGCTCGAGCCGGGCGACGAGCTTCCGAGCGCGGCGCGGCTCGTCTTCGCCGTGGCTCCCGTCCGCCGGGGCTTCGTCTGGCGCGAGCGTGCCCTCGTGCTGCTCCCGGCCGCGCAGATCTTCCGGCGCCGTGCACGGCCGGACGTGCGTCTCGGCCGCGCCCTGCAGTCGTTCGCCGACCTCCGCACCGGCGACTACGTCGTCCATGAGGACCACGGCGTCGGCAAGCTGCTCGGGTTCGAGACGAGGCAGGTTGCGGGGGTCACACGGGACTACCTCCTGATTGCCTTCCGCGGCGAGGACCGGCTGTACGTGCCCCACGAGCAGCTGGGCAAGGTCTCGCGCTACATCGGTGTCGACGGGAAGGCGCCCGCACTCTCGAAGCTCGGCGGCCGCGCCTGGCACCTACTCAAGAGTCGCGTTCGCGAGAGCGTCCGCGAGCTTGCGGGGGAGCTGCTTGCCCTCTACGCACGCCGCCAGAGCGCGGTCGGGGTCGCGTACGACCTGAGCAGCGACTGGCTCGAGCAGCTCGAGGCGAGCTTCCCGTACCGCGAGACCGATGACCAGCAGCGAGCGATCGAGGCCGTCAGGGAGGACCTCGAGGTGCCGCGTCCGATGGATCGGCTCGTCTGCGGCGACGTCGGCTTCGGCAAGACGGAAGTCGCGGTCCGCGCCGCCTTTGCCGTCGCGCTGAACGGCAAGCAGACCCTCGTTCTCGCTCCGACGACGGTGCTCGCACAGCAGCACTGGAACACGTTTCGCGAGCGGTACCGGGACTTTCCGGTCCGCGTCGAGATGCTGTCCCGCTTCCGCAAGCCGACCGACGCGAAGCAGGTCGTCGCCGACTTCTCCGCGGGGAAGGTCGACGTGGTGATCGGGACGCACCGAATCCTCTCGCGCGACGTCATCCCGAAGGAGCTCGGCCTCGTCGTCGTCGACGAGGAGCAGCGCTTCGGGGTCGCGCAGAAGGAGCTCCTTCGCTCGCTTCGCCTCGAGGTCGACGTGCTCGCCCTGAGCGCGACCCCGATTCCGCGGACGCTCCACATGTCGCTCTCCGGGCTGCGCGATATCTCGCTCATCGAGACACCTCCGGAAGGACGACGGCCGATCCGGACGCACGTCGGCGAGTACGACGAGGACGTCGTCAGAACGGCGCTCGAGCGCGAGCACGAGCGCGGCGGCCAGGCGTTCTACCTTCACAACCGCGTCGAGACGATCGACGAGGCCGCTGCCAAGCTCCAGCAGCTGTGCCCGCAGCTGCGCTTCCTCGTTGCGCACGGCAAGATGCCGGAGCGGCAGCTCGAGGAGCGGATGCTGTCATTCCTGCGCGGGGAGGCGGACGTCCTCGTCTCGACGACGATCATCGAGTCGGGTCTCGACATCCCGCAGGCAAACACGCTCGTCGTCGAGCGCGCCGACACGCTCGGCCTCGCTCAGCTCTACCAGATCCGCGGACGCGTCGGGCGCTCCGACGTCGCCGCCCACGCCTACCTCTTCTACCCCGCCGCGAGCGAGCTCACGCCGGACGCGCGCGCCCGCCTCGCGACGCTTGCCGACCATACCGAGCTGGGCGCCGGCTTCTCGATCGCGATGCGCGACCTCGAGATCCGCGGCGCCGGCAACCTGCTCGGCGCGGAGCAGTCTGGTCACGTCGCCGCGATCGGCTTCGAGCTCTACGTGGAGCTGCTTGCGGAAGCCGTGGCGGAGCTGACGGGAGAGCGGCGAACGGTACCTCGCCCCGTCCGCGTGGACGCGCCCGTCGACGCGTACGTCCCGGCGACCTACATCGAGTCCGAGGCGCTCAAGATCGACCTCCACCGGCGGATCGCGCTTACCGAGTCGGAGGACGAGCTGCGCGAGCTCCGCGCTGCAACGGAGGATCGCTACGGGCCGCTTCCCCGGCCCGTCGGAAACCTCTTCGCGATCCAGGAGGCCAAGCTCAAGCTCGCGCTCGTCGGAGCGAGCTACCTCGTCTACCGCGGCGGCCGCGCGACCGTCGGCCCGCTCGTTCTCGGGTCCGAGGAGCTCGGCGAGCTCCGGAACCGCGCCGCCACTGCCGTCTACCTCACGGGCAAACGGGAGGTGTCGCTTCGGCACGCGCCGCCCGCCGCGGACGGGAGCGAGTTGTCGGGAGCGCTTCGGCTCGTCGATGCTATCCTCGATGCGCGCCGGACAGCGTGAGGGTTCCGCTGCCGCCGGCGCTCGACGCTTGTAATGAGACAGTTCCGACTCATTCTCTCGCTCCCGGTGGTTGCGCTCGCGCTCGTGGCGGCTGCTTGCGGCGGGGGCGGCGGCGGGGGGTCGGTTCCGAGCGACGCCGTCGCCGTGGTCGGCGATCAGACGATCACGAAGGCGGACTTCGACCGGCTGATCGGCCAGGCCGAGCGCAGCTACAAACAGCAGGGTCGCACGTTCCCGAAGCCCGGCACGCAGGAGTACGAGCAGCTCAAGCAGCAGGCCGTCCAGTTTCTCGTCCAGCGCTCGGAGTTCGAACAAAAGGCGGACGACCTCGGCATCTCCGTCAGCGATAAGCAGGTCGATCAGCGTCTCGCCCAGATCAAGAAGCAGTACTTTGGCCAGAACGAGGCGCGCTTCCGGAAGCAGCTCAAGGCGCAGGGCCTGACTGAGGCGCAGGTCCGGGCGGACCTCAAGTCACAGCTGCTCTCGGAGGCGATCTTCAAGAAAGTGACCTCGGACGCGAAAGTGACCGACGAGGAGGTCGAGAAGTACTACAAGGAGCACCGGTCGCAGTACGAGACGCCCGAGAGCCGTGACGTCCGTCACATCCTGATCTCCTGCAATACGCCGGCCGCCTGCACGAAGGCGAAGGCGACAGCGAGCAAGCTCTACGACCAGCTCAAGGACGGCGCGAACTTCGCGGCGCTCGCGAAGAAGTACTCGGACGATCCCGGCTCGAAGGCGCAGGGCGGGAAGCTCACCGTCGCCCGCGGCCAGACCGTCGCCCCGTTCGACCAGACAGCCTTCCTTCTCGCGAAGGGCCAGATCTCGCGGCCGCTGAAGACGCAGTACGGGTACCACATCATTCAGCCGCTCTCCAACGTCAAGCCGAAGAAGGTGACCCCGTTCTCGCAGGTGAAGGAGTCGATCCGGCAGCAGCTCCTCCAGCAGAAGCGAAACGAGGAGATGAACACGTGGGTGGAGGAGACCAAGAAGGACTTCGACGTCAGCTACCAGGTCGGCTTCGCCCCGCAGAAAACGCCGCAGTCTCAACGCTAGCCGACGCGCTGCTCGCGCTTCAGCAGCTGACGGAGCAGCTCCGGCGCGAGTGTCCGTGGGACCGCGAGCAGACGATCCGCACCATCGTTCCGCACACCGTCGAGGAGGCGTACGAGGTTGCCGAGGCGGCGCTCAGCGACCGGCCACCGAAGCTGCTCGACGAGCTCGGCGACCTCCTCTTCCAGGTCTACGTGCTCGCCCTGCTCCTTGGCGAGCAGGGCGATGGGGACCTCGAGGCGGTCGCTCGGAACGTGCACGCCAAGCTCGTGCGCCGGCACCCGCACGTCTTCGGTGACGTCGAGGCGGAGACTCCTCGGCGGGTGCGTGAGAACTGGGAACGGATCAAAGCCGGGCAGGAGGGCCGCGAGGGAATCTTCCACGACCTGCCGGGGACGCTGCCCGCCCTGCTGTACGCCAGAAAGGTGCAGCGCCGGGCGGCGGCGATCGGGTTCGAGTATCCGAACACCGCTGGGGCGCTCGCCGACCTCGAGGACGAGCTGCGCGAGCTGAGGGAGGCGCTCGCGGCGGCCCCGGAGCCCGCGGCCGAGCGCGAGCCGGACGCGCGCCTCGTCGAGGAGCTCGGCGACGTCCTCTTCGCAACCGTGAACGTCGCTCGGAGGCTGAACGTCGATCCCGAGCTTGCGCTTCGGTGGATGAGCGACCGCTTCGTCGAGCGCGTCGAGCGGGCCGAGCGCCTCGCCGCCGCCGACGGCAAGTCGTTCGCGGAGCTCGACCTCGACGCGCAGGACCGCTACTTCGATCGGGCGAAGGAAGCGCTCATCGCGCGCCGGGGCGGCGAAGCGGCACGGTGAGCGCACCCGGTGTTCGCGTCCCCCGCAGGCGCGGGGCCGAGATCACGGCGACGCGAGCCCGGCAGATCTTGGACTCGCGCGGCGATCCGACAGTCGAGGTGGAGGTGCGGCTCGCGTCGGGCGCGGTGGGGCGAGGCGCTGTCCCGTCCGGCGCCTCGACGGGCGCCTACGAGGCGGTGGAGCTGCGAGACGGCGGCGAGGCGTACGGCGGCAAGGCCGTTCTCACGGCGGTGCGCAACGTCGAGACGGAGATCGCTCCCGCGCTGCGCGGCCTCGACGCCCGCGACCAGCGGGAGCTCGACCGCGTCCTCATCGACCTCGACGGCAGCCCGAACAAGGGCCGGCTCGGTGCGAACGCGATCCTCGGGTGCTCGCTCGCCGCCGCCAAGGCTGCGGCCGCTGACGCCGGGCTGCCGCTCTACCGGTGGGTCGGCGGGGTCGGAGCGCGAACGCTCCCCGTCCCGATGCTCAACGTCGTCAACGGCGGCGCTCACGCGCAGAACTCGCTCGACCTCCAGGAGTTCATGCTCGTTCCGACGGGCGCGCAGACCTTTGCGGAGGCGCTCCGGGTCGGCGCCGAGACGTTTCACGCGCTGCGCGCGGTTCTCCACGACCGCGGACTGGCGACGGCCGTCGGCGACGAGGGGGGTTTCGCTCCCGACCTCGCCTCTGCGGACGACGCCCTCGAGGCGATTCTCCTCGCCGCCGAGCAGGCCGGTCATCGCGACCGGATCGCGCTCGCGCTCGACGCAGCCGCGACCGAGCTCCACCGCGACGGCCGCTATCGCTTCGAGCGCGAGGGCGGGATCCGCGACAGGGACGCGATGATCCAGCTCTACGGTTCGCTCGCTGACCGCTACCCCCTCGTATCCCTTGAGGACGGGCTTTCCGAGGACGAGTGGGGTGACTGGCGGCTGCTGACCGAGCGACTCGGGGAGAGGCTTCAGCTCGTCGGCGACGACCTGTTCGCGACGAACGCCGACCGCCTGCGGCGCGGAATCGAGGCGGGGGTGGCAAACGCGATCCTCGTCAAGGTGAACCAGATCGGGACCCTGACCGAGACGCTGGAGACGATCGAGCTCGCGCGCGCGCACGGCTACGGCGTCGTGATCTCGCATCGCTCCGGTGAGACGGAGGACACGACCATCGCCGACCTCGCCGTCGCGACCAACGCCGGGCAGATCAAGACGGGCGCGCCGTCGCGCACCGATCGGGTCGCGAAGTACAACCAGCTCCTCCGGATCGAGGAGGAGCTAGGGGCGTCGGCCGTGTATCCGGGCTGGGAGGCGTTCCACGGCCGCGCTCGCGCTCTGTGACGAAAGTGTGAAGTCCGAGCGCCGCGAGCGTTGCCGAAGGGTCGCCTCGCTACGCTGACCAAGGAATCATGGCGAGCGCAGGACCCACCTTCCGGCAGACGAAAATCATCGTCACGACCGGCCCCGCGTGCGCGACCGCTGAACAGATGCTCGCGCTCGCGGACGCCGGCATGGATGCGGCCAGGCTCAATTTCTCGCACGGCACCCGGGACGAGCATGCGGAGCGCGCGCGCCTTGTGCGCGCGACGCAGGAGGCGATCGCCCGCCCGCTCGCCCTGATCGCCGACCTCCAGGGGCCAAAGCTCCGGATCGGCGAGCTCCACCAGCCGCTCAGCCTGAGGCGGGGAGACGATGTCGTCGTCGTCGGCGAGCACACGGCCAGCGACGGCGAGCTGCCGGTGAGCCCCGCGGTCGTGGGGGAAGTGCTCCGTCCCGGGCACCACGTCCTCATCGACGACGGGCTGGTGCGGCTCCGCGTCGACGAGGTCGAGCACGGGCGAGCGCGGTGCCACGTCCTCGCGGGGGGGTCGGTCGCGACGCACAAGGGCGTCAACCTCCCGGGCGTCCCGATGCCGATTCCGGCGCTCACGCCGAAGGATCTCGAGGACCTCGAGCTCGCGCTCTCGCTGGGCGTCGACTACGTCGCGCTCTCGTTCGTCCGCTCGGCGGCCGACATTCGCGACCTGCGGGGGCTGATCCAGTCCACGGGCTCACACGCCCACGTGATCGCGAAGATCGAGAAGGCCGAGGCCGTCGAGGCGTTCGACGAGATCCTCGCCGAGGCGGACGCCGTGATGGTCGCGCGGGGGGACCTCGGCGTCGAGATCGGGCCCGCCTCGGTCCCGCTCCTCCAGAAGCGAATCATCAGCGCCGCGCTCGATCGGGGCAAGCCCGTGATCACGGCGACGCAGATGCTCGAGTCGATGATCCACCATCCGGAGCCAACCCGAGCGGAGGCGAGCGACGTCGCCAACGCCGTGCTCGACGGCTCGTCCGCGCTCATGCTCTCCGGCGAGACGGCGGTCGGGGACTATCCGCTCGAGGCCGTGGCGTACATGGATCGCATCGCCCGCGCCGTCGAGCCGAGCCTGGACTACCGCCACGAGCTTCCCGACGCGAGCGAGGAGCCGACCGTGGGGCAGGCGATGTCCAACGTCGCCTGCGACCTCGCGGAGGTCGTCGGGGCGCGGGCGATCGTCGTGCCGACCTCGACGGGGCGGACCGCGTCGGCGGTGGCGCGGCTACGCCCGCGCCGGCCGATCATCGCGCTCACGCACCATCGCTATGCCCTTCAGCAGATGGCGATCGAGTGGGGGGTGCGCCCGATCGAGCTGCCCGAATGCGCCGATGTCGAGGATCTGTGGGACCGTTCGCTGGCGGCCGCTCGCCGCACCGAGTTCGTCTCGCCGGGCGACCGAATGGTGCTGACGGCCGGAACGGCGGTGAACGTCCCCGGGTCGACGAACGTGATCAAGGTCGACGTCGCATGAAGGATCACGATCGCGCGGCGCGAACGGGTGAGAGGCGATGGCACGAGCTTCGCGGAGGCGGTCGCGGCGATCGGCGCTGCTGCGCCGATGGCTGCCGGCGGTCGTCTTCGCCCTGATCGCCTTCGCGTACTCGAAGCCGGTGCAGTCGTACTTCGAGACCCGAGGGACGCTCGCGGACCGGGTTGCCGAGGTTCGCGCGCTCGAGCGCGAGCGCGCGGGACTGCAGCGGCGCCTCGCGGCGTCGAAGAGCG
>JALZFG010000297.1 GCA_030861645.1 Actinomycetota bacterium | reverse complement strand
GCCGCGACCGACTCGTTCCCCCACGTCAGGTTCTCCCCGGCTCACAGGACGGACAGATACCGGTCGAGCTCCCACTGCGTCAGCTGCACGCGGTACTCCTCCCATTCCCGCCGCTTCAGCTCGACGTAGCGGTCGAAGATGTGGCGGCCGAGCGCCTTGCGCGCAAGCTCGGACTCCGCGAGCTCGTCGATTGCCTCGCCGAGAGTCTCCGGAAGCGAGATGATGCCGCGCTCCTTTCGCTGCTCCGGCGTGAGGTGGTAGAGGTTCGTCTCCATCGGCTCGGGAAGCTCGTAGCCCCGCTCGATCCCCTCGAGCCCTGCGTGGAGCAGGCAGGCGAACGTCAGGTACGGGTTACAGGCGGGATCGGGGCAGCGGATCTCCGCGCGCGTCGCCTGCTCCGACCCCGGCTTGTACAGCGGAATCCGGATCAGCGCCGAGCGGTTCCGCCGCGACCAGGCGACGTAGACGGGCGCCTCGTAGCCGGGGACGAGCCGTTTGTAGGAGTTGATCCACTGCGCGAAGACCGCCGTGATCTCGCGCGCGTGGCGCAGCTGGCCGGCGATGAAGGCCTTTCCCGGCTCGGAGAGGTGCCAGCCGTCGTCCTCGTCGAAGAACGCGTTCTTGCCGTCGGCGAAGAGCGACTGGTGCGTGTGCATTCCCGAACCGTTCTCGCCGAAGATCGGCTTCGGCATGAAGGTGGCGTGAAAGCCCGCCTTCTTCGCGATCTCCTTGACGATCAGTCGGTAGGTCACGGTGTGATCGGCCATCTCGAGCGCGGGCGCATACTGCATGTCGATCTCGTGCTGGGAGGGGCCGACCTCGTGGTGGACGTACTCGACCGGGATCCCCATCGACTCGAGCGCGCGCACCGTCTCCTGGCGCAGCTCACTCGCGGCGTCCATCGTCGTCATCGCGAAGTAGCCACCCTCGTCGAGCGGCTCGGTGCCCCCGTCGCCGCGGAACAGGAAGTACTCGAGCTCGGGTCCGACGTTGAACCTGTCGAACCCGAGCGCTTCCATCCGCTCCAGCGCCCGTCGCAGGACGTAGCGCGGATCGCCCTCGTACGGTTCTCCGTCCGGCGTGACGATGTCGCAGATCATTCGGCACACCTTCGTCTCGCCCGGCCGCCACGGCATCAGCTGGAACGTCGTGGGATCGGGGATCGCGACCATGTCCGACTCCTCAATCGCGTTGAAGCCCGTGATCGACGAGCCGTCGAACCCCATCCCGTCGTCGAGCGCGTCCTCGAGCTCACCGGGGGTGATCGCGAAGCTCTTCAAGTGTCCCTCGATATCGGTGAACCAGAGGAGGACGAACTCGACGCCCTCCTCGCTCGCGCGGTGCTTGACGAACTCGCGATCCTCGAGACTGCTCGTGGCGCGTGTTCGCCTCTCGACCTGTGCCATCGTTCCCTCCTTTAACGTCGAAAAGCCCCGGGCACGAGTGCCCGAGGCTCCGTCGCCTCACCTGATGCAGGAGAGTCTAACGCAGGAGGGCGACGTGATGGTCGAGCTCGAGAGGATCAGCTTCGCCCACGTCGCTGATGTCGCGTCGAAGCGGCGCTCCTGCGGAGCGACTTGAGCGCGTCTTGCGCCGCAACACCGCCCACGTCGCTGATGTGGCCTCGAAGAGGCGCTCTCGCGGGCGCAGGGGCGGCTGACGCTGGAGTAGGCGCACACGAGCTCGCCCCCGATCTCGCGTGCAGCGTGTCCCCGTCGCGGTAGGCGGGGAACAGCTCGTCTATCTGGTCGCGCATGAGCGCTCGAGCGCGGCGTCACCGTTGTTGCACTGCAAGACCCGGTACCTGTCGAGCGTCTGCTGGAGTTGGCGCGCGTCTACTTCGAGCGCCTCTCGTCCCGCTTGCCCGTGGTCGCGGCCGCCGTCGTCGGCTCCGGACGAGCTTCACACGGCCCTGCGGGCGGCACAACCGACTCGCGCGGGATGCGGTCACCGTCAGCATCCCCCTCGGAGGCGAGTTCTTCCGGGCGGCGGCGCGGAGACGGACGTCGTCCCGGCCCGATCGGCGCTTGTCATGCAGCGATCGATCCCGATTAGCCGGATCTCTTCAGCTTCCCGTGCCGCTTCGCGTGGCGCTCACCGACGCGGAAGACCCACAGGCCGAGCGGGACCGCAACAGCGCCGATCACGAGCAGCGGCCAGATCTCGTCCCACATCGCGCCCATCCCGGCGCCGTCGACGATCGCGTCGCGGATCCCGCGAAGGGCGTACGTCGCGGGCGAGATGGTCGAGATCGCCTGCATCCATCCGGGCAGCACGTCCACCGGGTAGTAGACGCCCGAGACGACGAGCAGGACACCCTGAGCGACGTACCCGAGCTGCGTTCCCTTCTCGGGCGAGATCAGGGGGAGGACGGCGGTCATCATGCCGATGCCGATGAACGAGATCGAGGCCACGATCAGGACGACGATCGCGGCCAGGAAGTCGGCCCGGGGGAGCTCGAGGTCGAAGAAGAGCGCAACGACGCCGAAGAGCAAGACGGCGCGCACGACCCCGTAGACGATCGCGAACAGCCCCATGCCGAAGAGGTGGACGGGGCGCGCGAGCGGCGCCATGAAGGTGTACTCGATCGTCCCCTCCCAGCGCTCCCACGCGACCGTCTCGGTGACGATCTCGAAGATG
Organism: Actinomycetota bacterium; assembly: GCA_030861645.1. Taxonomy (GTDB): domain Bacteria; phylum Actinomycetota; class Thermoleophilia; order Gaiellales; family Gaiellaceae; genus JALZFG01. The sequence goes on along the minus strand of JALZFG010000297.1, from coordinate 1,573 downwards.
ATCCCGAGGTACGCCCAGATGACGGCGCCGACGAGCAGGATCGTCGTGACGCGCTCGACGTCGATCTTGCCGCCGACGGCGGGGATCCCCTCCGCGATGAAGACGATCGTCAGCGTGTTCGCGACCGTCCAGACGAAGAAGGCGATGTCCCACCAGATGTAGCGCCGAACGAGGTAGACGTTGCGCTCGATCACGCCGCCGAGGCTGATCAGCTCGTGGCGAAGTGTCGCGGCGGCTCCGGCCATCAGGCGAACACCTCCCGGTCCTCGTCCTCGTCTTCGTCTTCCTCCTCGAACGACCGCCCCGTCGCCGCGAAGAACGCCTCCTCGAGCGTGTCGGCTTCGTAGCGCCGCTTGAGCTCGTCGGGCGGCTCGAGCGCGAGCAGCTCGCCTCGGTCGAGGATGCCGATGCGGTCCGCAAGCGTCTCCGCCTCCGCCAGGTCGTGCGTGCAGAGCAGGATCGTGGAGTCGTGCGTGTCGCGGATCTCGCGGATGAAGTCCTGGACCTCGAGCTTCGACCGCGGGTCGAGCCCCGTCGTGGGCTCGTCGAGCAGTAGGAGGACGGGCGCGGTCAGGAGCGCGCGCGCGAGCGCGACCTTCTGCTGCATGCCGCGCGAGAGGTTCTGCATCGGCTCGCCTCGACGGTCGGGCGGGAACCCGACCCGCTCGAGGATGTCGGGAATCTGCCTGCGCGTTTGTCGCGCCGACATCCCATAGAAGCGCGCCGCGTAGGAGAGGTTCTCGGCGGCGGACATCTTCTTGAAGAAGCTCGCCTCGACGGAGACGCGGTTGACCAGTCGCCGTACCGTCCGGGGCTCCTTGAAGACGTCGTGGCCGAAGATCCGGGCCGTTCCGCCCTCGTGCAAGAGCAGGGTCGAGAGCAGGCGGACGAGCGTCGACTTACCCGACCCGTTCTGGCCGAGAATCGCGAGCGTCTCGCCGCGCTCCATCGAGAAGGAGACGTTCTTCAGGGCCGCGACGCGTCGGCGGCGGCCGAACCGGCGCTTCTTGCCGTTGCCGCGGATGAACTCCTTGCGGAGGCTCACCGTCTCGACGGCGAGCGCGCCCGCAGCGTCGGGACGCGGCTCGGCGGTCATGGGCTGTGTGGTTGTCGCAGGCATGAGGCTCCTTCGGGACGACGAGAACGGGCGGCGGCGCGCGCGGCCGAGACACCCGGCCGGGCGCGGGCGGATGTCGGTTCTCAGCCGAGGAGCGTCATCGCGGCGTCCAGGCTACCAAGCTCCGAGGCCGGGACGCAAGGATCGAGATGGAATGCCGCGCGGCGCCGCGGCGAGGCGGAACCAAGGGGGGTCGTGCTCGCGCGGCAGCCGGAAGCGGCTTCGGAGCGTTACGCCGTCGCCGTCGCGGTTCCCCGCGCTGGGGCGAGGTATGGCCTCCAGCCGCTCGGGATGGACGGGGCGGCGAGGTTGATGAAGAGGGTCGCGTTCGGGGGCCTCGGCACGTGCTTGAGCTCCATGCTGGCCTCCTCCGGCAAGCGGTCGCCCTTTCGGAGGTTGCACGGCGCGCACGACGTGACCACGTTCTCCCAGACGGATGCGCCGCCGCGGCTACGC
>JALZFG010000201.1 GCA_030861645.1 Actinomycetota bacterium | reverse complement strand
ACCCCGAGGAAGCCGCTCCCTGAAGCGAGGGCGCCGCCCCCGCTGGTCGCGAAAGACCTGTTCGAGGAGCGCTACCACTCGGCGACCGGGCGCACCTCGATTGCGCCGCCCATGGGGGGCCGCTGGGATCCGCGAACCCAGCTGGTCGCAGCGTCGAGATCGTCGGCCTCGAAGCCCAGGTACCCGCCGAGCGCCTCCTTCGTCTCCACGAACGGGCGATCGGCGACGAGCGTCTTTCCGTCGTTGACGGCGCACAGTCCTCGCCCTTTCCGAGTCGTCCAGCTGCAGGCCGGCGCTGACGCCCGGCGTCTGGTTGATCGCCCTGTAGTCCGCGTCTACGACGAACGAGGGGCGAAGAAACCGACACGTACGCTGAGGCGGCCGTGAAGGTGGAACGCCGCGGGGCGCAGTTCGTTCTTGCAGGGGTCGACCCCGAGCTCCGCGAGGCTGCGACCGCGCTCGGCTTCGCCCGCGATGGCGAGGCATTCGTCAGGACGTTTCCGGAGGATGCTCGTTGGCTCGACGAGGCGTGGCCGAACTTCGTCCGCCACGCCCCCACGATGCTGCGACAGACTGCGAAGGGCTCCGCCCCGTGGGATGAGGCGCTCATGGCGTTCCTCACGCGTGTCGACGGCGTCGACTGGTGGCTCGCCGGCAGCGGTGCTCTCGCCGTTCGTGGCGTCGATGTATCGCCCCGCGACGTCGACGTGATCACCAACGCGGCGGGCGCGCAGCGACTCGGCGAGTTGCTCGCCGACGCTCTCGTTGAGCCGGTGGTCGCGAGTGACGGATGGATCGCTCGTTGGTGGGGTCGCGCGTTCCTCGGTGCGCGCGTTGAGTGGGTGGCAGAAGTCGCACCGGTGGTTGACGACCCGGATCCGGTCGACTTCGGTCCGACAGCTGGGGCCAGGCTCGAGCGAGTGCACTGGCGGGGGTACGAGATCGAGGTTCCTCCGCTGGAGCTTCAGCTTGCGGTCGCCGAGCGGCGCGGCTCAACAGACCGCGTTGCGGCGATCAACAACTCGGCGGCGTGATGGAACCGAGCTGGTTCGCGCAACGTCAATCATGGAGCCAACGGGACTCGAACCCGTGACCTTCTGGCTGCCAGCCAGACGCTCTCCCAGCTGAGCTATGGCCCCGAGGTCGTGGAAGTGTACCCGTCCACGCCGCCGGCTTTCTCCCGCGACGCTCGCCGCGCCGCGTACCAATTGGGAGAAATCGAGCGCGATTTCAGCTCGCGACGGCCTCGAGCGCGACCTCCGGGACGTCTCCCCAGAGCTCCTCGAGCCGGTAGTACCCGCGCGCGTCGGGCGTGAAGACGTGCAGGACGACGTCGAGGTAGTCGGCGACGATCCAGGTTCCGTCGCGCTCGCCCTCGACGCTCCGCGGCAGCATCCGGTGCTCGCTCTTGAGCTTTCCGTGGATGTCGTCCCAGACGGCCTTCGTCTGCCTCGGGTTCCGCCCGGAGCAGATGACGAAGAAGTCCGTGTAGACGGCGACCGGCCGCATGTCCAGGATGACGACGTCCTGCGCCAGCTTCTCGCGAGCGAGGCCGGCGATGCGGCGGGCTTGGTCGAGCGAATCCAGTGTCCGGGTCGGTTCCCTTCCGATCGCGATCGAGTTTAGCGGCGATACAGGTCGAGCTCGCTCACGAGCTCGGCGACCGCCGGCGGGACGAGGCTGTCGATGCGCTCTCCACCGCTGATGCTGCGACGCAGCATGCTCGACGAGACCGCGACCGGCGGAATCTCGAACAAGACGACGCGCTCCGGATGCCGGAGCTCAGCGAGCACGCGCTCGACTTGCTCGCGAGGGTACCCCGGTCGCGTTGCGACGCCGAGGCGAGCGAGCGCGAGCACCTCCTCCGGCTCCTTCCAGGAGAGGAAGCCCGCGAACTCGTCGGCGCCGACCAGGAACAGCGGATCCCGCCAGCGGCCCTCGCGCAGGAGGTCGACCGTCCGGGCGTGGCCGTCGAGCTCGACCTCGGTGGATGGAATCGCGCGGAACGCCGCTTGCGCCAACCGCAGCCGAGCTTCCGCCGGCGCGCTCACCTCCCTGTGACCCGGGTGGGCGACGACGAGCACGACGAGCCGATCCAGCCCGAGTTGCTCGACCGCCGCCCGAGCGAGCGCGACGTGGCCGTTGTGCGGGGGGTCGAACGTGCCGCCGAGAAGGCCGACGGTCACCCGCCGAGCTCGAGCACCTCGTCGCCGACCTCGACCTCGGCGCCGGGGCGCACCCCCGCTGCCCGCAGTGCTCGCTCGAGCTCCTCGCCCTCCGGGAGTGTCCCGACGACGCGGAAGCCGCGGTCCGTGCGGAGAATGCGGTACGCGGGACGTCCTCGCGGCTTCGGCCGGTAGACCAGGAAGTCGGCCATGGCCGCATTCGGCGCAAGCGCTTCCGGGATCGGGGGGATCACCTGGAACAGGGTGCGCTTCAGCTCCTGGATTCCGTCACCGGTCACGGCCGACGTCCAAACCACGGCGACGACGCGCGGCTCCTTGACCGCAAGCGACCGCGAGCCGGGAATGTCGACCTTGTTCAAGACGACGATCTGGCGAAGGTCGGCCAAGCCCGCGCCGTACTCGGCCAGCTCGCGATTGATCGTGCGGAAGCGCTCCGAGGGGTCGCCTTCGGAAGCGTCGATCACGTGCACGAGCAGGCGGGCCCGCTCGAGATGGGCGAGGAACTCGTGCCCGAGGCCGGCACCGCGGCTCGCTCCCTCGATCAGACCCGGAACGTCGGCGACGGTCAGCTGGCGCCCGTCGGGCGACTCCACGGTCCCGAGCACGGGCGCAAGCGTCGTGAAGGGGTAGTCGGCGACCTTCGGCTTCGCATTCGAGATCCGGCGCAGGAGCGACGATTTCCCCGCGTTCGGAAGACCGACCAGCGCGGCGTCGGCGAGCAGCTTGAGCTGGAGCTCGATCCAGCGCTCCTCCCCGGCGAGCCCGGTCTCGGCGAAGCGTGGCGTGCGGCGAGTGGGGCCCGCGAAGCGGCGGTT
>JALZFG010000287.1 GCA_030861645.1 Actinomycetota bacterium | reverse complement strand
AGGAGATCCCGCGCCGATGGTTTGACGCGATGGCCGGCAGGCGCAGCTGGGACGACATCCGTTGAGCTCTTCAGCTCGGACTACGTTCACCACGCGCCGCACGTACGCCGTGCGAACCTCGAGACGTCCGTGAAGACGGCCGGCGTGATGCTGGCTGCCTTCCCGGACACGCTGGCGACGTTGCACGAGCTGGTTGCCGAGAGCGAATACGTCGCCATTCGCCACAGCGTGGAGGGGACGCATCGCGACTTCCACGGGATCGCGGCGACCGGGCGGCGAGTCGCGTTCGACGTCGTCGGGATTCAGCGGATCGTCGACGCGAGGATCATCGAGGGGTGGTTCGAGTTCGACAGCGTCTAGCAGATGGGCCGAAAACCGCTGGAATCAAGCCAACGTGGCACCGAAGGGGGACGGAGACGTGTCCCCGAGGGCCGAGCGCGCTCGCGCGGTGCATACCCCCGTGCGTACCCGACAAAAGGGGAGGTTGAGAATGACCGAGAGGCCAGAGGTCAAGGCGGTTGACGCATACGTTGATGCGTACGCTCGTTCCTCGGGATTCAAGGGCACGGAGCTTGACCAAGTGAAAGAGGAGATGCGGGAGAGCCTTCTTGCGGGGGAGCCACTCGATGACCGGTTCTACGTCGACAGGGGGCCCCAGCGCGTCTCGGATCAGGACCTGCTCGCTGCGCGTCCGGATCTCACTCAGGCAGACATTGACTTCGTTCGCAGCCATTACGCGGTCTTCCACGTCACGTATGCGGACGAGGAGAGACCGCTCCAAACATTCTCGTCTTCAAACAGGGAGGAGGCCTTCGGCTGCGCGGACGACCTTGCGAAGCTTGACAAGTCCAAGGGGCGAAGGATTTGTGTCGTTCAGTCCGTCCTCGGGATGGAGGAGACCATCCACGAGCTTGAGGCGTAAGGCTGGCGTCGCCTAGTATGGCAACAGGAGGGCAAACCTAAGTCGCTTCGACCACATCCAGAAACGCGCTGCCCACTCGTTCTCGGCGGCGATATACGCGGCCGGTGATCGTCTTCGAGAAGCGCTTCCAGGCATACAAGACACTCTCACAGTTCGTCCATGGAAGCCTGTACACAAGAGGACGTGCTCGACATTCAGAGCAGCGCCGCAAGGATCGTCGTATCGCCGTGAGCTCGGAGTTGCACTCGCCCGAGTGCAACGCTGACGCGCCCTAACGGATGCCGACACTCGCCCGCCCTCGTCGAAGAAGCTTCCAACAGGTTGGGCGACGCCTCGGCGCCTCGATCTACGCACAGCTGAGCTCGGCTCCCACGTAGCCGAGCTCATACCCCTCAGGTCGCTCCCGCGGGCGACCTGCCACATGACGGTGAGCGCGGTCATTCCGCGACGGCGGCCGGGCCGCCTCGCGGCGCTCGCCGGCCCCCTCGTACGGCCGCCAGGCTGGCGTCGTGTGCGCTTAGGTTTAGGACGCCCTGCGCCGTCGCCGGAAGAAGACGCGTGACTCGGGAACTTCCTCGCCGAGCGCGCGCGCGGCCGCCCGGACGTCCTCCCCCGTCAGCGTCGTGAGCTCCGCCGGCTGCAGCGTGCCCGGCATCGTTCCTGATCGCTCAGACAGACGCAGCGCCTGGAAATTCAGCGCCTGCTCGAAGATCGTGCGCGCAAAGCGCGCGTTCCCGAACCGCTCGTCACGCTGAGCCGCCTCGAAGATCGCGCGCAGCTCGCGGTCGGCCCCCTCGCCGAGGACGTACTCGTGGTCGGCGGCGAACTTCTCGGTGATTGCGAGCAGCTCGAGGGTCGTGTAATCGGGGAAGACGATCTCGCGCGCGAAGCGGGACTGGAGCCCCGGGTTGGAGGCGAGGAACTCGCGCATGAGCCGGGGGTAGCCCGCCACGATCACGATGAGCCGGTGGCGGTAGTCCTCCATCCGTTTCAGCAGCGTCTCGATCGCCTCGGGCCCGAAGTCCTGCCGACCGCCGTCGCGGGCGAGCGCGTAGGCCTCGTCGACGAACAGCACGCCGTCGAGCGCTCGGCGGATGACGCGGTCGGTCTTGATCGCGGTCGTGCCGACGTACTGGCCGACGAGCCCGGCGCGGTCGACCTCGACGAGATGACCCCGGCGGAGCAGCCCCATCGCGCGGTACATCTGGGCAAGCAGTCGGGCGACGGTTGTCTTCCCGGTGCCCGGATTGCCCAGGAAGACGAGATGCTGGCTCGTCGCGACCTCCGAGAGGCCGTGTCGCTTCCGCTCGGCCTGCACCTGCAAGAAGGCGACGAGCGCACGCACCTGTTCCTTGACGCGCTCGAGCCCGATCAGCTCGTCGAGCTCGCGCTGGAGGTCGTCGAGGTCGCGGGGCGGCTCGGGCCGGCGCAGCCCCTCGAACTGGTCGCTGACCCAGTCGGCAGCGGGATCGTTAGCCGCGGTCTCGCGCAGGCGCTCGCCGAGGATCCGCAGCCCTCTGCCGATGTCCCGCCCGATCTCCTCGAGCCGATTCACAGCGATCGTCGCGACCACAGTACCCCGACGGCGCTCGGTACAATCGTTTCCGATGCTAACGATTCTTGACCCGCTGGCGGTCGCGAACCGCCTGCGGCCGGTCCTGCTCCAACTCAACCGCCAGCTCCGCCGCGAGCTCCAAGGGCTCGGCATTACCGGGGGCCAGGCGGCGCTCCTGCACGGTAT
>JALZFG010000206.1 GCA_030861645.1 Actinomycetota bacterium | reverse complement strand
CGCAGGCCTTCCTCGACGAGCCCGTTCGTGTAGCTGTCGAAGAGAACGAGCGCGGCCAGCGCGGCCGACCCGATCGCGTACCCCTTCGTGACCGCCTTCGTCGTGTTGCCGACGGCGTCGAGCGGGTCGGTGATCGCGCGGACGGACTCGTCGAGGTCGGACATCTCGGCGATCCCGCCGGCGTTGTCGGTGACAGGCCCGTACGCGTCGAGCGCGACGATCATCCCGGTCATCGAAAGCTGGGCCATCACCGCGACGCCGATGCCGTAGAGGCCGGCGATCTTGTACGCGATCAGGATCCCGGCCGCGATCACGATCACGGGTGCGGCGGTCGCCTGCATGCCGACGGCGAGCCCCTCGATGATGTTCGTCGCGTGCCCGGTTCGCGAGGCGCTCGAGATCGACTTGACCGGCCCCCAGCGCGTGCCTGTGTAGTACTCGGTGATCGCGACGAGCAGGAACGTCACGATCAGCCCCGTCAGCGCCGACAGGTAGAGATCCCAGAAGCTGAAGCCGAAGTCGTCGAAGCCGAGCGTCACCGGGATGAACCCGAGGGCGGAGAGGAACGTCGCGACGAGCACCGCCTTGTAGAGCGCGTTGATGATCGCGTTGTCGCCGCGGCCGACCCGGGCGAAGAACGTGCCGATGACCGAGGCAAGGATCGAGATCCCGCCCAATGCGAGCGGGTAGAGCGCGAGGTTCGCGGCCGGGAACTGCGTTCCGAGCAGCATCACGGCGACGGCCGTGACGGCGTACGTCTCGAACAGGTCGGCGGCCATGCCGGCGCAGTCGCCGACGTTGTCGCCGACGTTGTCGGCGATGACCGCCGGGTTGCGCGGGTCGTCCTCCGGGATTCCAGCCTCGATCTTGCCCACGAGGTCGGCCCCGACGTCGGCCGCCTTGGTGTAGATGCCGCCGCCGAGCCGCGCGAAGACCGAGATCAGCGAGCCGCCGAACGCGAGCCCGACGAGGTCGTCGATCGCGGCGTCGCGAGAGACGTCGAACCATCCCGTCAGAGCCCAGTAGTAGCCGGCAACCCCGAGGAGCCCGAGGCCGACGACGAGGAGGCCGGTGACGGAGCCGGCGCGAAAGGCGACGTTCAGCGCGGGCGTCAGCCCCGCCTTGGCCGCCTCGGCGGTGCGCACGTTCGACCGCACGGCGACGGTCATGCCGATGAACCCCGCCGCCGCGGACAGCGCCGCGCCGACGAGGAACCCGACTCCGGTTCCCCAGCCGAGCTTGTCGTAGAGGCCGAGCAGGAGGAAGGGCAGGACCGAGACGGCCGCGATCGTCAGGTACTGGCGCCGGAGGTACGCGGCCGCGCCCTCCTGCACCGCGTGCGCGATCTCCTGCATCCGCTCGGAACCGGCCGGCCTCTGCAGCAGCCAGACCACCAGCACGATTCCGTACGCGAGGGCGATCCCCGCCGCGACAAGCGCGAAGAGAACCGGGTGGTCGCTGAAGAATTCCATCGCGTTATGGCGTCACAAAGTCAGCGCGAGCCGTCGCGCCGCGGCGGCGTATCGTATCGACTTCGCGCCTGCTCCCGGCTTGGACTCGAAGTCGCTGAGCGGAGAGTGAGGGTCGCCGACGCAACCGCGCGCGGCTCGCCGCCGTTGGCCGCCGCTGTTACAAGCGCGCGCCTTGGAGCGCCGTCGCGCACACGTCCTCCGGCTGCGGCCCGATGCGCGGGATGACCGCGAAGAGGAGCTCCCGCAGGCGCTCGTTGTTCTCCTCGAACACCCGCACCACCGTCTCGGCCGAGACGGGCTCCGCGCCCTCGACGCCGACGTCGTGGTCGGTGACCATCGAGATGTTCGCGTAGCACAGCTCGAGCTCGCGGGCGAGGTGACACTCCGGGTACGTCGTCATGTTGATGGCGTCCCAGCCCATGTGCTGGAACCAGCGCGACTCGGCGCGCGTCGAGAAGCGCGGGCCCTGGACGACGACGACGGTACCCCCGGCGCGCGCCCGGATTCCGAGTTCGCGCGCCGCCTCGACGAGCAGCCCCCGGAGCTCGGGGCAGCACGGCTCGGCGGCCGAGACGTGGGTCGTCTCGGGACCGTCGTAGAAGGTCACCTCCCTCCCCCACGTCCGGTCGACGAACTGGTCGCAGATCAGGAACTCCCCGAGCCGGAGCTCGGGCCTGAGCGCACCGGAGGCCGAAGGCCCGATCAGCCGGCGCACGCCGAGCTCGCGCATTGCCCACACGTTCGCGCGGTACGGAATTCGATGGGGCGGGAGCTCGTGGCGGCGGCCGTGGCGCGGGAGGAACGCGACGCGCGTCTCCTCGACGGTCCCGACGACGAGCGGGGCCGAGGGAGACCCGTAGGGGGTCTCCAGCTCGATCTCCTCGGCCCCTTCGAGGAAGGAGTAGAAACCCGAGCCCCCAAACACCCCCACCTCCGCCCGCTGCAAATCGGCCTTCGGCCTCAATTTGCAGCGGCTTGTCTCGGACGCGGGCGTCTGCGAGCCGACCCGGGCAGAGGCCGGCTCGGCCGCGAGCGGTCGCCTCGCCACGAATCACCCTTCGTCGTTCGGCCCTCCGTCCTCTCGCGTCGTCTCTGCCTCATCGCTCCCTTCCTCGCCGGACGGCGCCGCGGAGGAGGCTGGCCGCTCACCAGCGTCGGCGACGGCCTTCGCGTACGCGAGCTGCATGTTCGCGCGCACCTGGTTGAAGTCGCGGACGACGTCCTCGGGCAGCGTCCCTTCGAGGACGGGGACGAGAGCGCGGAGCGCCTCGATAGCGAGCTGGGCCTGCTCCAGGTCGCGATCTTCGGGCGTGAGGCGACGGTAGCCGAGCGACGAGACCGTGTACATCGTCTGCACAAGGACGTCGGAGACTCGGAGGCGGCGCAGCTCGTCCTCGAGCTGCCGGCGCAGCTCCTCCTCGCCTGGAGGCGGAGGCTGATCACCCACCGACCGGCTCCTTCGTCCGGAGTACCTGCTCCGCGTAGACCGCCTCGAGAAGCTCCGGGCGAGCGCGGCGCTCGTCGCCGCCGACCTGCCCGCCGAGGTACTCGTAGCGGGCGATCTGCCGCTCGGCGGCGTTCGCCAGGGGGACGGACAGGTGCGCGGCGAGGCCGAGCTCCGCCGCAACCGGGAGCACCCAGGCGACGAGCTCTTCGATCGCCGCCCGAGCCGGCCGGAGGCGAGGGTGCGGGAAGGCGGCGAGGTCCATCAGCTCGCCGGCGAGCCCGTACCGGATCGCGCGCCAGAAGTTCTCCTCGATCAGGCGGTGCGGGAGGTCCGGGAGCGGCTCCCCCTCGTCGAGCGCGCGCGCGACCCGCGCGGTCAGCGCGTACATCAGCGCGGCGAGCGAGCGCGCGTCTGCGAGGTCCGGCTGCGCGTCGCAGACGCGAATCTCCACCGTCGGAAAGGCGAGATGGGGGCGGACGCTCCACCAGAGCTGGGTGTGCTCGTCGATCGAGCCCGTCTCGTACAGATAGCGAACGTACCGCTCGTACTCGGGCCAGCCGCGGAACGCGTCCGGCACCCCGCAGCGCGGAAACATCCGAGTGAAGATCTGCGTCCGGGCGGAGTGCAGGTAGGTGTACGCACCCTCGACGAAGGGCGAGCTTGCCGAGAGCGCCAGCAGGTCGGGCAGGAAGCTGCGCAGCGCGCTGCAGACGCGAACGGCGCGGTCCGCACCGCGGATGCCGACGTGCAGGTGGATCCCAAACGAGTTGTTGCGCCAGACGACGTAGCGGAGGATCTCGTCGTTGCGCCGATAGTGCGGCGTGTCGATGATCCGCTGCTCCTGCCAGGGGCTCCACGGGTGCGTCCCGGTCGCCGCGAGCGCGATCCCGAGCCCGTCGGCGAGCGCTTGCAGCTGCTCCCGCCGCTCGCCCATCCGCATCGCGGCCTCGTCGAACGTTTCGCACCGCCCCGTCCGCACCTCGACCTCGGACGCAATCAGCTCCCCGACCAGATGCTCCTCGAGCTCCGTCCCGCGCGAGGCCCCCTGAAGCTCCTCGAACCGGTTGACGAGCGAGAGGGTCTCCGGGTCGAGGATGGCGAACTCCTCCTCGACCGCGAGCGTCAGATCGTCGGCCGCATCGAACTGCTCGCGCGCAAGCCGAATCTGCTCATCAGGCGTTAGACGCTGAGCATCTCCCACGGTGCGGCTACGTTAGTTGAAGCGGTTAGCGGCGACTCGCAGCCGGGGAACGTCGCCGCGAGGTCTCGTTTGCCGTCTGCATTCTCTGCTCCGGAGGCGTCGTCGCTGACGAAAGCGGAGCGCGAAGGCGAGCTTGCGTCAGGTCAGGTGGAAGTACAGGGCGTGAAGGAGGTCGACGGCGGGGTTGAAGGTGTGCACGGTGACGTCGGGCGGGACGTCGATCAGCGCCTCGGAGTAGTTGAAGATGATCTTGACCCCGGCGTCGACGAGGTCGTTCGCGACCTCCTGCGCGCTCGTCGCGGGGACGGCGAGCACACCCACGATCATGTTCTTCTCGCGGATGACGTCACGCAGGCGCGCGTAGTCCGTGACCGGAAGGTCGCCGACGCGCCGTCCAACCTTGTCCGGGTCGACGTCGAACACCGCGGCGATGTTGATGCCGTGCTCGGCGAAGATCGGCGAGCTCGCGATCGCCTGGCCAAGGCGCCCCGCGCCGACCAGGGCGATGTTGTGCTGTCCCTGCGTTCGCAGGATCTTGCGAATCTCGGTGAGCAGGCTCTCCGTGTTGTAGCCGACGCCGCGCTTGCCGAACTTGCCGAAGCCCGACAAATCGCGCCGGATTTGCGTGGCGTTGATGTTCGTGTAGTCGGCGATCTCTTGCGAGGAGATCCGCTCCTTGCCCATCTTCCGCGCCTGCGTGAGCACCTGGAGATACCTGCTCAGCCGTGACGCGACCCCGACCGTCAAACGCTCCGCCACCACAGCTCCTTCTCCCATGCTTGTAACCCCTGGGAACAATTGTGCCAGCGTGCGATCACCCTCTGCCGCACGTAGCGATCCCGGACCTACGGCGCTGTGAGCTTCCGTCGAAAGGCGTCGGGCTGAACGAAGTAGGAGAAGGTCTCCTGACCATCGATCTCGACGACGGGAATGCGCTGCCGGTACCGTCGCTCGAGCTCCTCGTCTCCGCTGATGTCGACTTCCTCGAGCTCGAACGGGAGCTCGCGCCGAAGGCACAGGAGCGTCCTGCGGGCCGCCTCGCAGAGGTGGCACCCGCGGGCCGCGTAGAGTCGGACCGACCTCCTCTCGACCGACACGACTAGCGCTCGCGCCGATGAGCTGACGAGGTTACGGGTACAGGCCCCGCGTCGTCGTCGCCTCGGCCACTCGCTGGAGGGCAAGGCCGTACGCGGCCATGCGCATCGTCGTGCCGTACCGGTGCGCGGTCTCGCACGTCTCCACGAACGCCCGCGTCACGATGTCGTTCAGCTTCGCGTTCACCTCGTCCTCCTTCCAGAAGTACTCCTGGAGGCCCTGGACCCATTCGAAGTAGGAGACGACGACTCCGCCGGCGTTCGCCAGCACGTCCGGGAGGATGACGACGCCCCGTTCCTCGAGAATTTCGTCGGCGGCGGGCGTGAGCGGGCCGTTCGCACCCTCGCAGACGATCTTGGCCCGCACCTTGTCCGCATTCTCGGAGTTCACGACCTGCTCGAGAGCGCACGGCGCGAACACGTCGCACTCGAGCAGGACGAGGTCGTCGTTGGAGATCGGCTCCGCCCCGCGCAGCCCCTCCAGCTCGCCCGTCTCCTGCTTGTGCACGAGCGCGGCTTGCACGTCGATGCCGTTCGGGTTGTAGAGACCTCCGGAGGAGTCGGAGATCGCGATCACGCGCGCTCCCGCCTCGGCGAGCATCCGGGCGAAATTGCTGCCGACGTTCCCGAAGCCCTGAACGGCGACGGTGACGCCCTCGAAACGTCGATTCTGCTGGCGGAGCGCCTCCCGAAGCGTGTACAGCCCGCCGCGCGCCGTCGCCTCCTCGCGGCCGAGCGAGCCTCCCAACGTGAGCGGCTTCCCTGTCACGACTCCGAGAACGGAATGCCCCTTGTTCATCGAGTAGGTGTCGAACACCCACGCCATTACGCGCGCGTCGGTGCCCACGTCGGGCGCGGGGATGTCCCGCTCGGGGCCGATCTCGTTGATGATCTCGGTCGTGTAGCGACGCGTCATCCGCTCGAGCTCACCGCGCGACAGTCGCTTCGGGTTGCAGATGACACCGCCCTTCGCCCCACCGAAGGGGATGCCCATGAGCGCGCACTTCCAGGTCATCCACATCGAGAGGGCCTTGACCTCGTCGAGGGTGACGTCGGGGTGGTACCGGATCCCTCCCTTCGATGGGCCGCGGGCGATGTTGTGCGTCACTCGGAAGCCGGTGAACACCTGCACCGAGCCGTCGTCCATCCGGGTCGGGATCGAGACGTTGACCGCCTTCTTGCATTGCGAGAGGACGTTGATCAGGTTGTCCTCGATCGCGAATGCCTTGGCGACGTTCCGGAGTTGCTGCTTCGCGAGGTCGTACGGGTTCTCGCGGAGGTGCGACGCGGGGGCGGCAGCAGTCACGTGCGCTCCTTCCGTCGTACCGCAGGAAACAC
>JALZFG010000198.1 GCA_030861645.1 Actinomycetota bacterium | reverse complement strand
CGACAACGTCGACGTCGACGCGCTGACGGAGATCCTGACGTCGAAGACGCCGCCGCCGTCCTGACCGGTCGGCTAGGGCGAGGATGAGCCACGTCTACTGCCCCGAGTGCGGGTTCCGGAATCCGGAGACCGCGAACTACTGCTCGAAGTGCGGCGCGCTGCTCGTCAAGGACGAGGGCGGCGCCGAGACGACGATGACGTTCACGCCGGAGGAGGGCGACACCGCGCGCGCGGAGGCGCTCGAGGACCTGGGCGTGAACGGACCGGCGCTCGTCGTGCGATCCGGCGGCGGGCGGACCGGGGAGACGTTCCATCCCGAGGGCGACCGGACGACGATCGGCCGCTCGCCCGACTGCGGGATCTTCCTCGACGACGTGACGGTCTCCCGGCGGCACGCCGTCCTGCTCGAGCGCGACGGCTCGTTCTTCATCGAGGACCAGGGGAGCCTGAACGGCACCTTCGTCAACCGCCGCCGCGTCGAGTCCGCGCAGCTCGAGGACGGCGACGAGCTCCAGATCGGCAAGTACCGCCTGACCTTCCTCCAGAAGTGACGAGCGCGCCCGCCACCGCGTCGACCGACCGCCTGCTGACGATCGGGACGGTGTGCCGCCGCCTGAAGGACGAGTTCCCGGACATCTCGATCTCGAAGATCCGCTACCTCGAGGACCAGGGCCTGCTCGCGCCGCGGCGAACGCGCGGCGGGTACAGGCTCTTCAGCGAGGAGGACGTCGAGCGGCTCCAGACGATCCTCCGCCTCCAGCGCGACGAGTTCCTGCCGCTGCGCGTGATCCGCCAGGAGCTCGCGGGCGCCCCGACGAAGGAGCGCAAGCGGCGGCGGGCGGCGGGGCTGGCCGAGCCGGACGACCAGCTCGACCTGGGGGAGCTGTGCGAGCGGGCGGGGGTCGACGCGCAGCTCGTCAGGGAGCTCGAGGACTACGGGCTGCTCGACCCGCGCACGCAGGACGGCGTCAAGCGCTATGACGCGGCCGACGCGGACGTCGCGGCGGCGTGCGGCAAGCTCGCCCGGTACGGGATCGCGCCGCGCCACCTGCGAACGTTCCGGACCGCGGCCGACCGGGAGGCGGCGCTTCTCCAGGCCGCGGTCGCGCCGTCCCTCCGCTCGCGCAACCCCGAGCGGCGCCGCTCCGGCGTCGAGGACCTCGAGACGATGGGCGCGCACGCCCACGAGCTCGCGCAGCTCCTCTTCTGGCGCGACCTGCGCCGGCTTGCGGCAGGATAGGCCCGTGGTCGATCTCGCGACGAAGATCCGGGACGTCCCGGACTTCCCGCAACCGGGGATCGTCTTCAAGGACACGATGCCGCTGCTCTCGGACGCGGAGGCGCTGCGGGAGACGATGGACCGGCTCGCCGAGTGGGCGGAGCCGCGACGACCGGACCTGGTGCTCGGCGCCGAGGCGCGCGGGTACATCACGGGGGGAGCGCTCGCCGACCGGCTCGGCTGCGGCTTCGTCGCCGCGCGGAAGCCCGGCAAGCTGCCGTGGGACAAGATCAGCGCGAGCTATGCCCTCGAGTACGGCGTGGCCACGCTCGAGCTGCACAAGGATGCCTTCGCGCACGGCGCGCGCGTGCTCGTCCACGACGACGTGCTCGCGACGGGGGGCACCGTGAAGGCGATCCTCGAGCTCGTCGAGCAGCTCGGCGGCGACGTCGTCGGGATCGAGTTCATCGTCGAGCTCGGCTTCCTGAACGGGCGCGAGAAGCTCGCGGGATACGACCTTCACTCGCTGATCACGTACTGACGTCCGCGCGGGCGGGTAGAACGACGGCGTGTACGACCCGCTGCGGGGGCGTTTCACGTTTTCGTGCCCGGTGCGCGGGGAGGGGGAGGTGCCGCTCTCGTCGTTCCGCCGCGTGGAGCGGCTACCGGGAGCGGCCGCGCCGGCGATCTTCCGAATCCGCTTCGCGTGCCCGTGCGGCGAGGAGCACGAGGGGCTCCTGAGCCACGACGAGCTTGACTGGGCGCCGCTCGGGCTCGAGGGCGGTCTCTTCTTCAACGTGATGACGGCGCGGCTCGACGCCGTCGCGGACGAGCTGGCGGACCTCGCTGCGCGGCGGATCGAGGCGGGCCAGTGGCCGTGGAGCTTCTTCTGCCACCCGGAGGAGCGTCCGCGGCCGGTCTTCCCGTCGTCGTTCGTCGTGCTCGCGCCGGGGGCGGGCGCGCTGGGGGTCGCCGTCCGCTGCCCCGACTGCGCGCGCACGTCGATCAACCTCGTGTCGCGCGAGCACGTCGACGTGCCGTTCCACAACGACCGTGAGGTCGGAGTCGTCGCGCACGTCTTCGCGGACGACGCGGCGGCGATCGTCGCCGACTTCGCGGCGGAGCTCTACTCCGCGAGCTTCGACGTGCGCCGGCTCGGGCTGTGACACGTGCGCATCGTCACGTGGAGCGCGGTTGGTTCTGCACGACCTGGGAAGGAACCTGGACGCCCACGGCGGAAGAGGTGATCGCATGTACGGACTGACTCGCGGGACGATTACGTTGATCGCAGGCATCGTCGCCGGCTTCCTGATCTGGATCGCGACGCAGGTCGACGGGAAGAGCCTCAGCGCGTACTGGAGCCGCATCGGCCTGCTCGCGGCGGCGGGGCTCGTCATTGCGCTCTCGCAGCTGCTGGGCGGGTGGACGAAGTGGGGGGTCCCGCGGATCTCCGGCTCGGTCTTCCTGATCGCGTTCGTCCCGCTCGCGATCGCCTGCCTGTGGGTGATCCTCGCGGC
>JALZFG010000179.1 GCA_030861645.1 Actinomycetota bacterium | reverse complement strand
ACGTCGGCGCGCCGGCCGACGCGGTCGTCGCGGAGAGTCCGTGCGCCTCCGAGGGAGCGGTCGAGGTGCTCGTCGAGCCGCAGCTCGCGAAGCCGCTGCTCGCGCTCGTCGGCGACAGTCCCGCCGCGCGGCCGCTCGCTCAGCTCGCGCGGGTGATCGGCTGGCGGGTGGCGACGCGGCTCGAAGGCCGACCGGACGCGGTCGTCGTCGCGACGATGGGACGCGGGGACGAGGAGGTCCTCGCCGCGGCGCTCGCCGAGCCGATCGGGTACGTGGGGCTGGTGGCGAGCGCCCGTCGGGCGGATACCGTGCTCAGCGCCCTCCGCGGGCGCGGCCTCGACGAGGAGGCGCTCGCGAGGATACGCAGTCCGGCCGGGCTCGATCTCGGACCGTCGACGCAGGAGGAGATCGCCGTTGCGATCCTCGCGGAGCTCGTCGCGTGGCGGCACACACGCGGCGATGTCACGGCCCTTCGCGCTGAGGCCGTCGATCCCGTCTGCGGGATGGCGGTCGCCGTCGAGGGCGCGAGCGAGGTGGTCGAGCGCGACCGTGCGACGTACTACTTCTGCGGCCCGGGCTGCCGCCGCAGCTTCGAGGCCGATCCGGCCTCCTACATGGAAGCGAGGACTCGCTAGTGCCGCGCCTGGAGAACTCGTTCGAGGTGCCCGCTGCGCCCGAGGCCGCGTGGGATCTGCTGATGGACGTGCCGCGCGTGATCCCGTGCATGCCCGGCGCGGAGCTCAGCGACGTCGTCGACGAGTCGACCTGGAAGACGAAGATGAACGTCAAGCTCGGGCCGATCGCGCTCGCGTTCGACACCGAGGTCAAGCGCGACGAGGTCGACGAGGCGGCGCGGCGCGCGAAGCTCTCCGCGCGAGCGCGCGAGCTCCGTGGGCGCGGCGGCGGGCAGGCGATGATCGAGTCGACGCTCACGCCGCTCGACGGAGGGACGAGGGTCGATATCGTCACCGACCTCACCCTCTCCGGTGCCGTCGCGCAGTACGGACGCGGCGTCGTTGAGGACGTCTCCGCTCAGCTGGTGAGGAGCTTCGCGGAGTGCCTGCAGAGGCAGCTCACGGCCGCGCCCGAGGAGGCGCAAGCCGCGGTGGCCGCGCAGGCGAAGCCGGTGTCGGGGCTTGCGCTCGGCGTTCGGGCGCTTTCCCGGACGGCGCTTCGCGTCCTCCAGCGAGTGCTTAGCCGCCCGTAAGCTCCGGCCGGGTCAGCCGCGGCGGCGCAGGCGAGCGAAGGCCGCCCCGACGGCGCTCCTCGCGACGCCGGCCCCGGCGGCGTTACAGCACGTCCTCGCGCACGGTCGCGCCGCGGCTGTAGTACCCGCCGAGCGTTTCCCGGTACCCGCGTTCGCGGTACCCGGCCTCGTCGAACTCCGGCGCGTTCTTGATCTCGTCCTTCGTGCGGTCGACGTAGACCTTGCGCTCCTTGAGGTCGACGCGCTCGACGACGCCCGCCGGGAGCATGACCTTCTTCCCCGAGAACCAGGGCCCCGCCGTGTCGACGATGAGGTAGCTCGCGCCCACCTCCGCGCTTGCCTCGTCGACCTTCCCGAGGTGGCCGTCGACAGCTTCGACGGTGAAGCCGCCGAGATCAGCCGTCTCCCAGTCCTCGCGATACATCCAGATATCGACAGTCGCCATCTCGGTCTCCTTCCCTTCGCTCCCGGCGTGACCGCTACCCCGCGCGTCCGCGTTGGAAACCGCTTCCGCGGCCGGCGGCACCGGACCGACCCAGCGGCCCGAGCTGAGCGGTAGCGTGATCGACGATGAAGCTCATCCTCAGCCGGAAGGGATTCGACGCGACGACGGGCGGCGGCGCGAGCCCGATCCTGCCGGACGGGCGGATGGTGTCGATCCCGATTCCAGGAGCGCCGGAACGGGACAGCATTCCCTACAGCGAGCTGCAGCTGGACGGAGGGAGCTACCTCGACCTCTTGCGCGCGCTCGGCTACCGCGGGTTCGAGCAGCGCCGGGCACACCTCGATCCGGACGTCGTCCCGAGCGTGCGGCCGAGGCGCGACGGCTGGCGCGGCCTCGCCGGACAGGTCGGAGCCGCCGCGGCGCACCTCGAGCGGCAGGGGGTCGCGAGCGGCGACCTCTTCCTCTTCTTCGGCCGTTTCCAGCCGGTCGACGCCGTCCCGGGCAGCTCCTACCGCTGGCGAGGGGGCGAGAGCTCCGTCCACGCCCTCTGGGGCTACCTCCAGGTCGAGCGCGTGCTCGACGCGGGCGCGGGCGAGACGGTTTCGTGGGCACCCCGTTTCCCCCACTTCGCGCCCCGCTACCGGGGTCGGCTCTGCCGCGTCTACGTCGCGCGCGAGCGCCTGAGCTTCGCGCCCGCGCTCCCGGGCTGGGGCGTCTTCCGCTGGCGCGAGGAGCTTCGCCTGACGGCACGGGGACGTCGCCGGCTGACGGACTGGGAGCTTCCCGTCGGCTTCGCGCCGGAGACGGGCCTCGAACTCACCTACCACCGTTCGCCCCAGCGCTGGAAGGACGCGACCAGCGGCCGCGTCGCGCTCCGCGCCGTCAGCCGCGGGCAGGAATTCGTCTGCGAAGCCTCGGCCGACGTTCGCGCGTGGGCGACTGCGCTGGTCGAGACGACGCGCACCTGGGCGCCCGCCAGCGGTACTCGCTGAGCGGGGCAGCGCGCGAACGCCGGGCTCGCCGCGCCTGACGCTCCCCGCGCTGCCGACGGCAAATCTTTCCGCTACAGCTCCGCCTCCGGAAGCTGGACGTTGCCGAACATGAGCACCCGGCGCTCGAGGTCGAACGTCGCCGTTCCGCTGCGCGCGAACAGCTGGAGCAGGACCTCCGCGTCGTCGGCCGTCGGCCGAAGCACGTACTCGTCGACGCCGTTGTCGAGGATGAGTTGGAGCGTCAGCGCGCCCGGCGCCCCGCGCTCCTGCTCGGTCCACGACGCCTGCACCTGCGTCACCTGCCGCACCTGGATCTGGTCCTCCGTGCGCTGTTCCCGCCTCTGTTGGCTCATGGCCTCCCTCCGCAAGCGCGAGGAGGCCTGACGCGGCCTCCTCTGGTCGTCTTTCGCCTCGCGGCTCACTCTACGCCCGGACGCGCTCCGGCACTCGGTCAGCCTCGGTTTCCCGCTTCGCTCGGACCGGAGCGAAGGAAAAGACCGCTCCTCAAGCCTCTGGCCGCGGTCGCTCGCGGTACGCCGGCGCTACGAGCTCGGCCGCTCGCGCGAGGCGCCTCGTACCCGCTCGCACGCGAGACGCACGGCGGCGATCAGCGGAAGGTAGCCGGTGCAGCGGCAGAGGTTCCCGGCGAGCGCCTCCCTGATCTCCCGCTCGCTCGGGTCGCGCACGTCGCGGACGAAGGGCTCGAGCGACATCAAGAAACCCGGCGTGCAGAACCCGCACTGGAGCGCGTGCGCCTCGTGGAAGGCCTGCTGAAGCGGGTGGAGCTCGCCGTCGATCGCGAGCGCCTCGACCGTCCGCACGGAGCGCCCGTCCGCCTGGACGGCGAGCATGAGGCACGAGCGGATCGGCTCGTCGTCGAGCTGCACCGTGCAGGCTCCGCACACGCCGTGCTCGCAGCCGACGTTCGTCCCCGTGAGCCGTGCGTCGTGCCGGATGAAGTCGGAGAGGAGCGTGCGCGGCTCGACATCGCCCTCGTGGATGCTCCCGTTGATCCGGATCGCGACCCGCGTCATGCCGCTCCACGCTCGCGCGCGGTCACGAGCGCGCGCCGGACGAGCTCCTCGAGGAGCGCTCGCCGGTAGCGCACGTCGCCCGCCGGCTCCACGTCGCGCACCGCCTCCGCTGCGGCCTCCCGAACGCTCTCGTCATCGAGCCGCGCGCCGACGAGGACGGCCTCGGCGCGCGTGGCGCGGAGCGGGACGGCTGCGGCGCCGAGAAGCGCGATCGAGGCG
>JALZFG010000178.1 GCA_030861645.1 Actinomycetota bacterium | reverse complement strand
GCCACGAGCGGAATGCGGGCGTGGGCGCGGCGATCGTGACGGGCTACCGGCGGGCGCTTGCCGACGGGATGGATGTCGCGTGCGTGATGGCGGCGGACAACCAGATGGACGCCGACGACCTCGCGACGCTCGCGGGCGCCGTCGCGCGCGGCGAGGTCGACTACGCGAAGGCGAACCGGCTCTTCACGGGACAGGCGTGGAAGATCATCCCGCGCACCCGCTACCTCGGGAACGCCGTGCTCTCGCTCTTGACGAAGATCGCCTCCGGCTACTGGCACGTCGCCGACTCTCAGGCCGGCTACACGGCCGTCGCGCGCGAGGCGCTCGCGCGCCTCGACCTCGACCGACTCTACCGCCGGTACGGATTCCCGAACGACATGCTCGTGCACTTGAACGTCTGGAACGCCCGCGTCCGCGACTTCCCCTCGCGCCCCATCTACGGCATCGGGGAGCGGTCGGGGATTCGGCTCTGGCGCGTCGTCCCGGCGATCTCGTGGCTGCTGCTGAAGGCGTTTCTCTGGCGCCTGCGCGAGAAGTACGTGATCCGCGACTTCCACCCGCTCGTCTTCTTCTACGCACTCGGCGTCCTGCTGACGATCGGCGGGCTCGGGCTGGGCATCGCCGTCACCGTTCTGCGGATCCTCGGCAACGAGATCACGCCGGCGACGGTCGTCCTCGTCGCCCTGCTTCTGATCTCGGGGTTCCAGTTCACCCTGTTCGCGATGCTCTTCGACATGGAGGCGAACAGGGACCTCCGGTAACGCGGAGCCGGAAAGCGGCAGCTGAATTCGGGGTAAGAAGTTGGTTAGAACGGCGCCTGGGGCGCCGGAGGCGCAAGTATCATCGTCCGCCATGCCGACCGCGCTCGTGACCGGCGGAGCCGGCTTCCTCGGCTCGCACCTGTGCGACTACCTGCTCGCCAAGGACTACCGCGTTATCTGCGTTGACAACCTGGACACGGCGTCCCTCGAGAACATCGAGCACATTCGGGAGGACAGCTTCACCTTCGTCAACCACGATCTGGTGAGCCACTTCGAGGTCGCCGAACGCATCGACTTCGTCTACCACCTGGCGAGCCCCGCGAGCCCGATCGACTACCAGCGCCTGCCGCTGCACACGCTGAAAGTCGGCTCGTACGGGACGCACAACATGCTCGGCCTCGCGAAGTTCAAGCGGGCGCGCTTCCTGCTTGCCTCGTCGAGCGAGGTCTACGGCGACCCGCAGGTGCACCCGCAGCCCGAGACGTACTGGGGCAACGTGAACCCGATCGGGCCGCGCGGCGTCTACGACGAGGCCAAGCGCTACGCGGAGGCGATGACGATGGCGTACCACCGCCAGCAGGGTGTCGACACCTGCATCGCCCGCATCTTCAACACGTACGGGCCGCGCATGCGTCCCCAGGACGGCCGCGCCGTTCCAACGTTCGTGCGCCAAGCGCTCGCGAGCGATCCGATCACCGTCTTCGGAGACGGCTCCCAGACGCGGAGCTTCTGCTACGTGGACGACCTCATCCGCGGCCTCTACCTGCTCGCGACGAGTGGCGAGCACCTGCCCGTGAACCTCGGAAACCCGGGGGAGTTCACGATCCTCGAACTCGCCGAGACCGTCATCCGCATGACCGGCTCGAAGAGCGAGATCGTCTTCGAGGCGCTGCCCGTCGACGACCCGCAGGTTCGCCAGCCGGATATCACGCGCGCCCAGGAAGTGCTCGGGTGGGAGCCCGAGGTCGGCCTGGAGCGCGGTCTCGCCCGCATACTGGCGGCGCTCGGAAGGGAACCAGTCGGTGTTTAGCCGCATCGCCGTGCTCGCGGCGGCCGTCGCGGTCGTCGCGGGTCTCACCGTGCCTGCCGCCGCCGCGTCCCGCAACCTGCAGGTCGGAATCTACGACGACTCGCAGATCCTCGGCAATCCGGGCCGCACGTTCCCGCTGCTGAGGCGGCTCCGGCCACAGATCGTCCGCGTGAACATGCTCTGGGGAGGGCCGGGCGGGGTTGCGCGCCGAAAGCCGAGGAGGGCGACCGATCCGGACGATCCCGCGTACAACTGGGGCGCCTACGACGAGGTCGTCACCCTCGCCGCGAGGAGCCGGATCAGGGTGCTCTTCTCGATCGTCGGGACGCCGGGGTGGGCGAACGGCCGGAAGCGGTGGAACCGCGCGCCGCGCCGGGCGAGCGATCTGCGCGCGTTCGCGTATGCCGCCGCGACGCGCTACAGCGGGCTGCACGCTCCGGACGGGAGCGACCAGCCTCTACCCGCCGTCCGCCTCTGGCTCGCGTGGAACGAGCCGAACAATCCGGTGTTCCTGTGGCCGCAGTACCGTCGCGTCGGGAGAGGGCGGTACGTGATCCAGAGCGGCCGCACGTATGCGCGCATCTGCAACGCCGTCGTCCGGGGCGTCAAGGCGACGCTCCTCAGGGGCGAGAAGGTCGGCTGCGGGGTCACCGCTCCGCGAGGAAACAACAGGGCGCGCGGCAGACGCCCGTCCGTGTCGCCGCTCGCGTTCCTCAGGGCGATGAAGAAGGGCGGCGCGCGCGGCTTCGACGCCTACGCGCACCACCCGTACTACAGCGGCCCGAGCGAGCGCCCGTCGCAGCCCCCCTCGTCCAAGACCGCGGTGACGCTCGGGAACATCGGCGACCTGGTCAGGGAGCTGACCCGCCTCTACGGCCGCAAGCGCGTTTGGATCACGGAGTACGGCTACCAAACGAAGCCCCCCGATCCCTTCTACGGCGTCTCCTGGCGAGCTCAGGCGCGCTATCTGGCGCAGGCGTTCGCGATCGCGCGCCGGGCCCCGAGCATCGACATGATGCTTTGGTTCCTGCTCCGCGACGAGCGCCGCGTGCGCGGCCGCGACGGCTGGCAGTCGGGCCTTGTAACCGTAAACGGCCGGAGGAAGCCGGCCTTTCGGACGTTCCAGCGCGTCCGGCGGAGCTGACGACCGAGAGAGATCGGGTTTTCGTCCGGAGCGCCCGCGCACGGGAACTCGCGACGAACGGCACTACAATGGCTCGATCCGTGGCGAAATCCGCTCGACGCGTCGTTGCTGAGCGGCGCGCCCCTCAGCCGGACCACGGCCTCGCCCCGTCGGCCGGCGACATCCGCTCCGCTCGGCCGTACCTGCTCTCGTCGGGGCCCGTTCTCTCACTCGCGCGCCGGGCGGCGAGCGTGGTCGCGCTCGTCGTGCTCGACGTCTCGGCCCTCACGCTCGGCGTCTATGCGGCGCTCACGCTTCGGGAGCTCTGGTACGGGCGCACGCCGCCGCTCTGGGGCGTGCTCTGGCGGTACGAGGGCGACTGGCTTCCGTTCCTCGCTCTCGTCACCGTGCTCGTCTTCTGGCAGGCGGGACTGTACGCGCGGCGCGAGCAGCGGGCAGGAGCTGGGAGAATCGTCGGCTCGGTGGTGGTCGTGGCGCTGCTGACGGTCGCCTTCGGGGTCGGCACAGGCGAGCTCGACTTCAGCACCTACGGGTTCTTTCCCACGGCCGTCGTCCTCACGGCGACGCTGACCGGGCTCCTGCGCGCAAGCTATGAGGCGGCGACCGGCGAGTTGATGCGGCTTTGGGGGGTCCGCCGGCGTACGGTTCTCGTCGGGAGGGCCGAGACCGTCGCGCAGCTGCGGCGAGCGCTCGGAGCATCTCGCGGCGGCATCGAGTACGAGTTCGTCGGAGCCGTCACCGACGCGCCTGATATCGACGGCCTGCGAGTCCTCGGGACCCTGGAGACGCTCCCTGCGGTCGTCGCGACGAGTGGTCTCGACGAGATGATCGTGGCCGACTCCGACTTCGCTGAGGAGGAGCTGCTCGAGATCGTCGACCGCGCGCACCGGCGCGGCGTGAAGGTGAGGATTGCGCCGAAGACGACCGAGCTGCTGACCGAGCGCGCCGAGTACGTCCCGAGCCAGGGGGTGCCGCTGTTCGAGCTTCGCCCACCCGTCTTCGCCGGAACCGACTGGCTCGTCAAGCGAACCTTCGACCTCGTCGTCAGCGGGGCCGTCATCGCCGTCGGGCTGCCGCTGTGGCTCCTGATCGCGTCTGCGATCAAGCTGACGTCGCCCGGCCCGGTGTTCTACCGCGACCGCCGCGTGGGGCTGAATCACCGGCAGTTCACGATGCTGAAGTTCCGCACGATGGAGCACGGTGCCGACGAGCGCCAGCTCGAGCTCGAGGCGCGGAACGAGGCCGACGGGCCGTTGTTCAAGATCCGCGACGACCCGCGCGTCACGCGGCTCGGCGCCGTCCTGCGCCGTCTCTCACTCGACGAGCTGCCGCAGGTGCTGAACGTGGTGCGCGGGGAGATGAGCCTCGTCGGGCCGCGGCCGCTTCGCCTGCGCGACTACGCGCGCCTCGAGGAGTGGCACCGCAAGCGCAACCTCGTCCTGCCGGGGATGACGGGCCTGTGGCAGATCTCGGGCCGCTCGACGCTGCCGTTCGACGACCTCGTCCGCCTCGACTTCTACTACCTCGAGAACTGGTCGCTCTGGATGGACATCACGATCCTGGTGAAGACGATCCCGGCCGTGCTCCGTGCGCGTGGGGCCTACTAGCGTGAGGAGGTGCGCCCTCCCCGCGGAGCCCTCCCGGATTAAGGCGTGAGGTCGGGCCGGCAAGGGCTGGGCCTTTTCACGTCACGTGCCGCAGTCGTGACGGTGACGAGCGTCAACGAGGCGCGGCGGAGGCATGTGGCGCTCGAGGGCCGGCGTCGATGGCCCTGACGCCTATCTGCCGTACGAACAGGTACTGATCTTGCAGTGCAACAACGCTGAGCCCCGCGCTCGAAGCGCTCATCCGCGACCAGATAGACGAGCTGTTCGCTACCGCGCCGCGACGGGTGCGCGCTCGAACCAGGCGACCGTTCGCTCGAGACCCTCCCGAAGCGACGTGCGCGCGCGGAAGCCGAACAGCTCCTCGGCGCGCGACGTCTCGAGCCGGCGCCGCGGCTGCCCGTTCGGCTTCGACGTATCCCAGCGGATGTCGCCGCCGAAGCCGGTGACGTCCGCGACGAGCTCCGCGAGGTCACGGATCGCGATCTCCTCGCCCGTCCCGACGTTGACCGGCTCGCCGCCGTCGTAGCGCTCGAGGGCGAGCACGATCGCCTCGGCGCAGTCCTCGACGTAGAGGAACTCGCGCGTCGGCGAGCCGTCGCCCCACAGGACGACCTCGTCCTCCCCGCGCTCCCGCGCCTCGCTCATCTTGCGAATCAGCGCCGGGATCACGTGCGAGCTCTCGAGGTCGAAGTTGTCGCGCGGCCCGTAGAGGTTGACCGGCAGCAGGTAGATCGTCTTCAGCCCGTACTGCTCCCGGTACCCCTGCGCCCCCACGAGCAGGCTCTTCTTCGCGACTCCGTACGGCGCGTTCGTCTCCTCCGGGTACCCGTCCCACAGGTCGTCCTCCCGGAAGGGAACCGGCGCGAGCTTCGGGTAGGCGCAGATCGTCCCGAGGAGGAGCAGCTTGCGCACGCCGGCGAGCCGACTCCGATCCAGCACGTGCGCGCCCATCATGAGGTTCGCGTACCAGTACCGCCCTGGGTTCGCGCGGTTCGCTCCGATGCCGCCGACCTCGGCGGCGAGGTGGACGACGACATCCGGCCGCGCGTCGGCGAAGAGCCGCCCGACGTCGCCGGCGACGGTGAGGTCGTAGTCGCGCCGCCGGGCGACGAACGGCTCGATCCCGTCCGCCCGCAGGCGCTCGACGACGTACGACCCGAGAAAGCCCCCGCCGCCCGTGACCAGGACCGTCATCGAGCGCGACTCCGCGAAGCCGGGCTTCGCCCCGCTTCGCTCCCCGCGGCCGTCTCCGCGTCAAGGAGGGGACCCGCGGGCAGAGCGGGGGTTCCCCCGCGCTGCTCTCGTGTCCGGTTCAGCCAGTCGACGCGCCCGATCCAGCCGTCGCGGTTCTCGGCGTACCAGACGATCGTGCGCGCGATTCCCTCCTCCCACGAAACGAGCGGTTCCCACCCCGTCTCGCGGTGGAGCTTCTCGTAACCGACGCGCAGGGCGATCACGTCGCTCGCGCCGGGTCGGTACCGCTCGGGAACGCTCACGACCTCGCGCCGGTCCCAGTAGCCGAGCTCCTCCCCGACGCGGAGGATGAGCGCAGCCCAGTCGCCCATCGCGATGTTCCTGCCCTGGCCGTAGACGTAGAGGTCGCCGGGAATGCCGCGGGCGGCGACGGTGAGGTGACCGCGGACGCCGTCGGTGCAGAAGCAGAAGTCGCGCATCGGCTCGAGGTTGCCGAGCTCGACGCGGTCGCGCTCGAGCGCCTGCGTAATGATCGTCCCGGTGACGTAGCGCGGGTTCTGGCGCGGGCCGTAGTTGTTGAACATGCGCGTGACGACCGCCGGAACGCCGTAGGCGTCGTGGTAGTTCATCGTCAGGAAGTCGGCGGCGACCTTGCTCGTCGCGTAGACGGACTTCGGGTTGATCGGCGAGCGCTCGTGGAGGATCAGGGCACCGTTCTCGTCGAAGTCATGGTGGTGGGCGACCGCCTCGCGCACGTTCCCGTACTCCTCGGACGTCCCGGCGGTGTCGAACTTCTCGAGCTCGACGCCGTGGTCGACGAGCGACTGCAGCAGGTTCAGCGTCCCCACGGTGTTCGCCATCACCGTCTCGTACGGTCGGTGCCAGGACTCGCCGACGTGCGCCTGCGCCGCGAGGTGGAAGACGAATGGCGCGTCGGGCGCGTTCGCGATGTAGTCGCGGACGAGGAAATCCACGGACGTCCGGTCAGTGAGGTCGGCGAAGACGACCTCGAGCGGCGGTCGCAGGTGGCCGATGTTGTTGAGGGCGCCGCTCGACGTCGCGCGCACGAACGCGACGACGTTCGCCTCGAGCGCGACGAGCGCTTCCGTCAAGTGCGATCCCATGAAGCCGTCCGCGCCCGTGACGACGACCGTGCGCCCGGAGTACACGTCTCCGAGCTCGCGTCTGAGCTCGGTAAGCGCCGCCCCGGTCCAGACCCCGTCCTCGCGCCTCGCCATCGCGGACAAGCGTAGCGGGTGATAATCGAGCGGCCCGTTACAATGGGCCGATGGCCGACGGCGACGCAAAAAAGGCGCCGGCTGCAGGGATTTCTCCTGACGAGCTCGATGTCGCAGCGCTGTTTCGGCGCCTGCAAGAGGAGGTGCGCGAAGGCGCCGCGAGCGCGCGCGACGGGCGCCTCGACCGTTCGCTCGAGCTCTCGGCGCGCGCCGACGC
>JALZFG010000165.1 GCA_030861645.1 Actinomycetota bacterium | reverse complement strand
GCCTATGCCTACGAGCCGCCGGAGCCCCAGCGCGCCACAGGTACGGCACGTCGACGGCTTCGTCGTAGGAAGCGTTGACCGGCTCGCCGCCGTCGAGAAAGAAGCCATAGGCCGCATCAGCAGTCGGACATAGAGGAATTCACCGTTCGCCCGGGGAGGACTGAGATACGCGGTAACTACCCAATTTCTCTCGCCACCGTAGTCCTCGGAACAAACACGGACAGTCTTTACCACTGCGAGTGGGTACCGACGGGCGTTGACGCGGGCGCTCGACTCAAACAAACCTTGAAGGGGCAGACCTTCGCGAGACGGATCTGCGAGGAACAGATTTCCGACTCGCTATTCCTGACAGTGCAAGTAGATCGCCAGGCGATTCGAACCGCAGAAGAGGGGCAGCGTCAATCAGCGCGGGCGATTCAGAGGGCCACCCGCAACCCAGGGTCCGCCCGGCGGCGTGGCGGAGCCGGGCGTATCGAGCGCGGCCACGACTTCGGCACGCACTCGAGCAGCGGAACAGGGCGAGGGTGCCGGCCGCGGCTGCGCGCGGCGCCTCGTTCGCCTAAACGGCATCGCGTGGCCACAAGTGGAGCAAACCGGCGGCGGGATGTTGTCGGATTAAATGACGTTCGCGCGGCGACGTGCTAAGTCGCCCGCTTCTCCACTGCTCTCAGCGCTTTTCGGAGGTACCACCCCCACATGCGTCTGCCCCCGACATGGTTGATTGCGGAGGCAATCCGCCCCTTCGTGCTGGCTCGAAACTCACGCCGCAGTCGCATCTCGACGGTACTGCCGCCGCCAGGGCTCGGCGAAATCTCGAGCTCCCAGGTACTGCCGGGCTCAAGTACATTGGAGTCGATCACCGTCTGGTGGATCAATACAGGTTTCTTCCACTCGTAACGGCTCCGCTCCCAGACGCGACCGAAAGGCGGCCGGAAGCCTTCGGTCACTTCTGCAAAGTCTGCTCGCTGATCATGCACTTTGAAATACCTGGGCTTCGAATTCGACCACACCTTGACGCGCTCCTCCGATAGGTCGGTGGCCGCAACAAGGACCTGCTTGGGGGACGCAGAGGTCGCCTCGGAAACCGCGATATCCAACATACGCGCGATCCTACCGTCGATCGGTCCGGGCGGGCTTCGCGTGCGGTGACAACGGATGATCTCCGTCGTGGCGAAACGGTGCGCGTGTGAAGACGCACAACCGGAGCTATGGCGCTACCCGCTCGAGCTCGACGGCGCCCCGGCGCGCGTGCGCCCGCCGCCAAGCTGCGCGCCGGTTGCCGCGCCAGTCGTTACCCCTCGGCGAGGGGCTGCGACGGCCTCCCAGCGGCGCATTGCTGCGAATTCTGCTGCCGAGCCGGCCAGCTCATTGTCGAAAGAGAACCAGAAAGACACCGCTTCCAGCGCCTTTCCTCAGTGGGCGTGACTGGATTTGAACCAGTGACCTCCCGCGTGTGAGGCGTGCCGGCGCTCGTGCGGGCCGGTGCCGCTAGGTGCGAAAGCGCCGCAAATCCACGATTCGGCCGCGGCGCCGACGGCCTCGGAGTGCCGTTCGCTGCCGCCGCGCGTTTCCACGAGATTTCCAAACTGCTCCCCGAGGAGCGTGCGCGTGCGCTCGGCCTGCTCGACGAGGTCGAACTCGTGCGAGTAGACGCGAAGCGTCACAGCCGGGTCCGAGTGTCCGAGCTGGCGGCTGAGGAAGACGACGTTCGCCCCCTGCGCGATCAGGAGCGAGGCGAAGTTGTCGCGCAGCTCGTGCCAGCGGAGCTTCGGGCGCGAGCCGTCGTTCAGCCCGGCATCCTTCGCCGCGCGATCGAGGCCGCGCTGCGCGACGTTGCGGCCGCTGAGGGCGCGCGGAGGAGGGTGATGCCGCGGTAGCGTCGGCGTCCCGACTGTTGGAGGTCGCCTTTGCTTGTGTCAGCTGGCGATCCTCCGCCGGCAGGTGGGCCAGCCGCGGTTCGAGCCCCACGACCGGCTGCTGCTCACAGCGCTGAGCCGGGTGCTTCCGCGCGCTGTTGGAGCACTCATCCCGAGTTGACAGCCACCTGGCTCGTCAACTCCGAGGCCATCACACCGCTACACCGGGTACCGGCGCTTGGCTTGCTCGAACTCGCGCTGTGATCAGTCCGCGCGGCCGCGGACGTCGTCGGCATACCGTTCGAGTGCTTCAGCGATTTCCGACTTCAGGTCGGCATAGGGCTTGGCGAACCGCGGCGACCACTCGAGCAGGCCGAGGAGGTCGTGGTAGACGAGGACCTGCCCGTCGCAGCCACGCCCAGCGCCGATGCCGATCGTCGGGATCGAGAGCTTGCGGGCGATCGCTTCGGCGACCGCGGCCGGCACGGCCTCGAAGACGAGAGCGAAGCAGCCGGCGGCCTCGAGCTCGCGCGACTGGTCGAGCAGCCGGAGCGCTGACTCTGCTGTGCGGCCTTGCACCTTGCGCCCGCCGAGCGCCGTCTGCGACTGCGGCGTCAGGCCGAGGTGCCCCATGACGGCGATGCCTGCGGCTCTAATGGCGGCCACCAACTCGGGCCGCGCGCCTTCGAGCTTCACGACGTCGGCGCCGCCCTCCTTGACGAGGCGGATGGCGTTCCGGACTGCCTCCTCATCGGAGGACTCGTAGGCGCCGAACGGTAGATCACCGACGACCAGCGCCCGCGACACCTGTCCAGAGACGGCACGCGTGCGCATGATCTGGCCCGCCATCGTGGCCGGCACGGTCGAGTTGTGGCCTTCAACCATCTCGGCGGCCGTGTCGCCGACGAGGATCATGTCGACACCGGCCTCGTCGGCTAAGCGACCGCCGCCGGCGTCGTACGTGGTCACCATGACGATGGGGACGCGGCGGCGCTTGAGCTCCCGCAGCAAGGGCAGCGTGACCTTCCGGCGCTTGTTCATGTCGTTCCTGTGGCTCCAGTCCCGAGTCGAGTACCGGGCAGCTGAAATCTCATCAGCTCAGCCTCCGCTCGTCCTTGGCGCCCGCCGCTCGCTGCTCCGCGACCAGGAGACGAGCGCCGAGGTCGGCCTCGTCGAACTCGAGCAGCGGCGCGTTCCGCTCCTGCCATTGGCCGCGCACGAGGTCGGCCTCCAGGGCGGCGACGGCACGCGCCTCGACCTTCGGGCCGACGAGCGTCCACGGAGAGGTGGCCCGGCGCACGGCGGGCTCGAGGTAGGCGTGCGGGCGGCGCCAGAAGGCGTGGAAGAAGCCATCGACGCAGTCCCACGGAATGGGCGCGGCCTCGACGCGCGCCCCGAGCAGACGCGCGCGGTCGGCGAGGCTCGGCCCGGCCAAGCAGAAGGAGACAAACTCTGGCAGGTAGTCGCGGACGAGCCAGAACCGCGGCACCAGCGCGTTGTCCCACTGGAAGACGACGACGCGATGAGCGACGCGCTGCATCTCGCGCAGGCCGGCCAAAGGGTCGGTCCAATGGTGGTCGGAGAGGACCGCCATTGCCGCGTCGAACGACTTGTCGGCGAACGGCAGCTCTTCGGCGAACGCGGCGACGACTGGCGCAGCGTCGGATGGGCGTTGGATGCGCATGACCGCCGATGGCTCGACCGCCGTCACCCGGCGGTCAGGCGGCTCGTAGGAGCCGGTCCCGGCGCCGACATTGAGGACCGTCTCGGCGTCGCCGAGCGCCGCCCAGATGCGGGCCGCTATCCGCGGCTCGGTCCGCCGCGAAACGGCGTAGCCCTGACCGATCGCGTCATACAGCTGCCCGGACGATGCCATCACAGTCAATGATGCTCCGACCGACGCCGGTTTCCGCGCACTCTCCAAATCAACGCCACTCTCGGTCACGCTCGCGCCACGACTCGAGCGCGACTAACCCTCCCTCCTTCGCGGGTGCGCCCTTGCAGGCAGTGACGGTCACCGCTCTGTTCGTCGCCGCTGCGAGGTCGCGTCCCATAGCGTGCTGTAAGAGGGCGTCGGACGACCGTAGTCCCGCCACCGTGGCGCTCACACTCGGATGAGGACCGGCGAAGAAAGCCGGCGGGCGGGGTGAGCCGGGCCGCTCGAAAGGAGAGCTAGCAACGCATGAGGCTACTGCCGCGGTCCGAAGGGTCGGCGCGAGCACGAAGAAGCCGCCGTGGACCGCGATGTGCACGGCGGCGCGGTAAGCGTAGAAAGACGCCGCTTCCAGCGCCTTTCCTCAGTGGGCGTGACTGGATTTGAACCAGTGACCTCCCGCGTGTGAGGCGGGCGCTCTCCCGCTGAGCTACACGCCCGGACGAGGTGGACCACGATAGCGCAGGCGCGGCGCTACCATGGGCCAGCCCGGTCGCGCTAGGCGGGGAGCTAGCGGTTCCCTGAACCCGCAACCCGCTATAGCGGGGCCGACATACCGTCCGAGGGGCGGGACTTTTCGGGGCCTGGGCCCACGCACGCGGTGTGGACGGTCAGGTCCCGCGCACTGGGAGCGTCCGAACCGCGTCAGGTCCGGGAGGAAGCAGCGCTCAGGACTCCCTCTCAGGTGCCGCGGATCGGCCTGGCCCGAGCTGGCGACGCGGGTTCCTCCCGGGGAGGACGCTTCGACGGCGGAGGCGCGGCCGGGCGTCTCCCGCGTCTCCCGAAGCTGCTTGAATCGCAGCGTGACCGCGCTCTACCGCAAGTACCGCCCGCAGAATTTCGACGAGGTCGTCGGCCAAGAGAACATCGTTCGCACGCTCACGAACGCGATCGGCGCCGGTCAGGTCCGGCAGGCCTACCTCTTCGCGGGCCCGAGGGGAACCGGGAAGACGTCGCTGGCGCGCATCCTCGCGAAGGCGCTCAACTGCGCGCGCGGCCCGACGCCGACGCCGGACAAGACCTGCCACGCCTGCGTCACGATCGCGAACGGAACCTCGCTGGACGTGATCGAGATGGATGCGGCCTCGCAGCGCGGCATCGACGACATCCGCGAGATCCGCGAGCGCGTCGTCCTCCAGCCCGCCGAGGGGCGCTACAAGGTCTACATCCTCGACGAGGCGCACCAGCTGACAGATGCCGCCTTCAACGCGCTCCTGAAGCTGATCGAGGAGCCGCCGCCCCACCTCGTCTTCGTCTTCTGCACGACGGAGTTGCAGAAGATGCTGCCGACGGTCCGCTCGCGCTGCCAGACCTTCGCCTTCGCGCGTCCTCGGCTTCCGGAGCTCGTCCGCCTCCTGCGCCGTGTCGCCGACGGGGAGGGGATCGAGGCCCCGGACGCGGCGCTCTCGTTGATCGCAAGGGCGGCACGCGGGTCGTATCGGGACGCCGTCTCGACGCTCGACCAGCTGGCGGCGGCGACGGAGGGCGAGGTGACGGTTCAGGCCGTGCTCCAGCTGCTCGGGGCGGTCGAGGAGGAGGCGCTCTTCCGCCTCTGCGACCTCGTCGTCGACGGCGACACCGCCGGGGCGCTCGAGTTCGTCGAGGAGCTGTCGGAGGGGGGCCAGGACCTCGGCCGCCTGGTCATCGATCTGCTCGAGCACCTCCGCCACCTGATGGTCGTGCAGCACGTGGGGGACGTGCCGGAGTCGCTCCCGGTGACCGAGGAGACGCGCGAGCGCCTGCGCGCGCAGGCGAACCAGCTCGGGGAGCCGTCGGTGCTGCGACTCTGTGACCTGCTCGCGATCGCCGTCGATGACATGCGCCAGGGCGGCGACCCGCGGCTCCCGCTCGAGCTTGCGCTCGTCAAGGTAACGCGACCTGCGGCCGACCTCTCGCGCGAGTCCCTCGCCTACCGCGTCGAGCAGCTGGAGCACCGCGTCGTCGCCGGCGTGACCGCACTCGCCGAGCCGAGAGCGGAGGCGGAGCCCGAAGAGCCCGACGAGCAGGAGCCTCCTTCGGCGCCGCCGCTCCAGCTCGTCCAGTTGCAAGAGGCCTGGGACCGGAGCGTCCTCACCGCGGTCGAGGAGCGTTCGATACCCACGGCCGCGATGCTGCGCGAGGCTCGTCCGGCGAGCCTCTCCGATGACACGCTGACGCTCGAGTTTCCGCCCGCGGCCGAGTTCCACCGCAAGCTCGCCGAGGAGCCGAAGAACGCGAATCTCCTCGCCGAGGCGCTCCACGAGGTGACCGGCCGTCGACTGTCGCTCGTGTTCACGGTCGGCGAGAGCGGGGAAGCCGAGGAGGCGGAGGAGCACCCCGCGAGCGAGCAGGAGCTCGTGTCGATGATCAAGGAGACGTTCGACGCCCGTGAGATCGACGAGTAAAGGAGAGCACGTGTCGAGGGACATGAACAAGATGCTGAAGCAGGTCCAGCAGATGCAGGCCGAGATGGCGAAGGCGCAGGAGGAGCTGGCCAACGAGACCGTCGAAGCCTCCGCCGGCGGAGGGATGGTCACGGTGAAGGCGACCGGGGCGCTCGAGATCACCGAGATCACCATCGCTCCCGAGGCGATCGACCCCGACGACCCGGAGATGCTCGCCGACATGGTGCTCGCGGCCGTGAACGAGGCGCTGCGAAACGCGCAGGGCCTGGCGCAGTCGAAGCTCGGCGGCGCGCTCGGCGACCTCGGCGGGCTCGGCTTGCCCGGCCTGTAGAGCCCGCTCGCCGTGCTCGAGGCGGCGGGCTGGGGGCTGGTCGG
>JALZFG010000122.1 GCA_030861645.1 Actinomycetota bacterium | reverse complement strand
GGCTGACGGCGAGAGCGCCGACGGCGCCGAAAGCGGGCGCGGTCCCCGTTACCGCCGCGATCGCGCCGAGGACGGGCCCGAACAGCGCGCCCGCGATCGCGACGCCGAGCGCCGTTCCGATCACCTCCCCGCGGCGCTCCGCCGGTGCTGCACCGACGAGCCACGTGAAACCCGCGGTCCACGCACACGCGCTCCCCGTGCCCTGGATCAGCCGCGCCACGTCGAGGAGCCAGACGCGGTCGGCGAGGCCGAACAGCACCGTCGTCGCTGCGAGGAGGAAGAGTCCGGCGAGCAGCGTCCGCTTGACGCCGATGCGCGAGGCGAGGACGCCACTCGGGATGCCGGCGAGCAGGACGCCGGCGGGATAGGCGCCGGCGAGCAGTCCGACCTCGGCCTTCGAGAGATCGAGGTTGTCGGCGTACTTCGGAAGCAGCGGCGCAAGCGCCGCGAAGAACATCGTGTCGAGGAAGACGACCGCGCCGACGAGCGCGACGAGCCTTCGCACGGGGCGAAGCTACCGCGCCCGCCAGCTCGGGTCGCGCCGCTCGAGGAACGCGCGCAGCCCCTCCTGGCCCTCGTCGCTCGCGCGTCGCGCGGCCGCGATCCGCGCGGTCTCTTCGCCGACCGGGCGCTCGTGAACGAGCCGCTTCGCGACGCGGACTGCCTCGGGGCCGCTCTCGAGGATCGCGGCGATGACGGCGTCGACCGCGATCTCGGGCCGCTCGGCAACGTGGTGGACGAGCCCGATCCTGAGCGCCGCCGCGGCGTCGAACCGCTCGCCCGTGAGGAAGTAGCGGCGAGCCGCCCCCGGCCCGATCCGCGCGAGCACGAACGGCGTGATCACCGCGGGGACGATCCCGAGCCGGACCTCGGGAAACCCGAAGACCGCGTCGGGGGCGGCGACCGCGATGTCCGCGCACGCGACCAGCCCGCTACCGCCACCGAGAGCGTGGCCGTGAACCTGCGCCACGACGGGGACGGGGCAGCCGTCGATCGCCTCGAGCATCGTGTAGAGGCGCATCGCGTCCGCGACGTTCTCGTCGTACGAGAGGTCGATCGACGCGCGCTGCCACTCGACGTCGGCGCCGGCGCAGAATGCCCGCCCTTCGCCGGAGAGCAGCACGACGCGGGCCTCGCCGACCTCCGCGAACGCCGCCGTCAGGTCGGCGATCAGCACCGCGTCGAACGCGTTTCTGCGCTCGGGTCGCGCCAAGACGACCCGGTAGAGCGGGCCGTCCCTCTCCGTCCGCAGCGCGCTCACTCGTCGGGATCGGGCAGCTTTTCCAGCAGCTCCTTCAGCTCCCGGAGCAGGTCGGCCTCGTCGTGGCCGAAATCCTCGAGGAACGACCGCACCGCCGACCGGACGAGCCGCAGCTCCCGCTCAGTCAGCTCAAGGGAGTACATCGCGCGAAGCCTACGGCTTTCGACTGTGGGCGACAGCGTCCGGCCTCACCGCATCAGCCCCACTGCGGGGGTTCGTAGCGGCCCTCGAGCGGAGCGCCGAAGGCGACGAACTCGAGGCCGTCGGGACCGGCGCTGGGCAACCGGGTCGCTTCTGGATCGACTCGAATGAAGCGGCCGGGCCGAAGCTCGATGTCCTCCCCCTCGATCCGCATCGCTCCCGATCCGCGGACGACGAAGTACACCTCCTCCTGACCCTGCTCGGCGTGGTCGTGCTCCCGCCCGTCACTGTGCGGCGGGAGCGTGAAGTAGTTGCAGCCGAAGGCGCGCGCGCCGAGCGCGCGGCGCACCTTCTTGACCATGTGCCCCGGACCCTCTCCCGGGATCGAATCCACGTCGACGACGTCGTATCTCCCCACGGAACCTCCTCCTCGCGATCGCGCTCCTGTCCCCCCTTTGGGGCACTCCGGGTGAGAGATGGTGGACGCGCGCCTGCCGTCTCGCAAGAGTTCCGAGAGCAGCGCGGGGCGCGCGAGTTTGCTCGCGCGCAAAGGGGCATGAAAGGAGGGAGATGAAGCTCGGAATGTTCTTGACGGTGGCCGCTTTGGCCGCTGTCGCCGCAGGCGCGCTCTCGACGCACGCCGTGGCGCAGGAGCCGACCGGCATCCTGCAGATCTGTAAGGCGGGACTCGACCAGCGGACGGTCGGTCAGAACTTCACGTTCGGGGTCGGAGGGCAGTCGTACACGGTACGGGCGGGTACGGCGCAGAATCCAATCTGTACCCCGCCCATCGAGCTTCCCGTCGGGACGGCGTCGGTGACGGAGGCGCCGGCGACGGGATTCACGCTGGTCGAGTGTCACACGCTTCCGGCGGGTCGACTGATGAGTTTCAGCGCTGCGACCCGCACCGCGGTCGTGCAGATCGTCACCGGCGGGATCGCGACCCAGACGATCCTGATCTGCTCGAACTCGGGGCCGCTGGCCGCGCAGCTCCAGTCGTTCACGGCCACGCGAGCCGGGAAGGCGGTCACCCTCCGGTGGCGAACGGCCTCGGAGGTCGACATGCTCGGCTTCAACGTCTACCGACAGGTCGCCGGCAAGCGCGTGAGGCTGAACCGCCACCTGATTCCGAGCGCGGGGCTCCTCTCGAGCGCCCTCAGCGGGCACTCGTATGCGTACCGCGTCGCCGCGTCAACGCGCGCGTTCGCAAAGGCGCGCTACTGGTTGCAGGGCGTGGAACGCGACGGCTCGTCGGCGTGGTACGGGCCCGTCGTCGCGAGGCAGGCCACTTAAGGGACCTTCGGCAGGGGCTGGTGCACGGGCACCGGCCCCTGCGCTCTCTCCGATTGGCCCGGTCGCCGCCGGTCGCGGAGGCGAACGCGGGACAGCGCGGCGCTCCTACATCCGGAAGACGCCGAACGTCGTCTCGGGAATCGGCGCATTCAGCGCCGCCGAGATACCGAGCGCAAGCACACGGCGCGTGTCGAGCGGGTCGATGATGCCGTCGTCCCAGAGGCGCGCGGTCGAGTAGTAGGGGTTCCCCTCGGCTTCGTACTTGGCGCGGATCTCGTCGGCGTCAGCGGCACCGACCATGGTCAGCACCGTCCCCGCTTGCTCGCCGCCCATCACGGAGATGCGTGCATTCGGCCACATCCAGAGCTGCCGCGGCTCGTACGCGCGGCCGCACATCGCATAATTCCCAGCCCCGAACGAGCCGCCGATCACGACGGTGAACTTCGGCACCGCCGCGCACGCGACCGCCATCACGAGCTTCGCTCCGTCGCGCGCGATCCCTCGCTCCTCGTACTCCTTGCCCACCATGAAGCCCGTGATGTTCTGCAGGAACACGAGCGGGACCCGGCGTTCGCACGCGAGCTCGATGAAGTGTGCGCCCTTCTGGGAGGCCTCGGCGAACAAAACGCCGTTGTTCGCCAGGATCGCAACGGGGTAGCCCTCGATGCGGGCGAAGCCGCAGACGAGCGTCTCGCCGTAGAGCTGCTTGAACTCCGAGAAGCGGCTTCCGTCGACGAGGCGCGCGATGACGTCGCGCGGATCGAGCGGCTCCCGGTAGTCGTGCGGGACGAGCCCGTAGAGCTCGAAGGGGTCGGCGGCCGGCGGCTCGGCCTCGGCGACGTCCCACGGGGGATCCGGCTTGCGACGGTGGAGGTTGCGGACGATCGAGCGCGCGATGGCCAGGGCGTGGTCGTCGCTCGTCGCGTAGTGATCGGCGACACCCGAGCGACGGGCGTGGACGTCGGCGCCGCCGAGCTCCTCCGGGGTCACGTCCTGCCCCGTGGCCGCCTTCACGAGCGGAGGCCCGCCAATGAAGATCGTCCCCGTCCCGCGCACGATCACCGTCTCGTCGCTCATTGCCGGCACGTACGCCCCGCCGGCGGTGCACGAGCCGACGACCACCGCGATCTGAGCGATCCCCTTCGCGGACATGCGCGCCTGGTTGAAGAAGATGCGGCCGAAGTGATCGCGGTCGGGGAACACCTCGGCCTGAAGCGGGAGAAACGCCCCGCCCGAATCGACGAGGTAGATGCAGGGCAGCTCGTTCTGCTCGGCGACCGCCTGCGCGCGCAGGTGCTTCTTGACCGTCAGCGGGAAGTACGTTCCTCCCTTGACCGTCGCGTCGTTCGCGACGATCACGCACTCCCGCCCCTCGACGACGCCGATTCCGGTCACGATCCCCGCTGCCGGCGCCTGCCGCTCGTACATGTCCCACGCAGCCAAGGGTGAAAGCTCGAGGAAGGCGCTGTCGGGGTCGACGAGGCGATCGATCCGCTCGCGCGCGAGCAGCTTCCCGCGCGCTCGGTGCCGCTCGATCGCCATCGCGCCGCCGCCCTGTGCGACGAGCGCCGTTCGCTCGCGCAGCTCGCCGACGAGCTCGTCCATCCGCTCGCACCGGCGGACGTACGTCTCCGAGTCGCGCTCGACTTGGGACGCGAGGACGACCACCGCGGAGGAGCGTAGCGCTTGCGAACGCGTTAGACTCGCCGCCGCCCTTGAGGATGCCTCTCGTCCTCATCCTGCTCGCGCTCGCCGCGGTCCCCGCGGCCACGCCCGAGACGGCGTCCAGCGTAGCCGTCGGCGACTGCGTCATCGCCGCGGACTGGCCTGCCCCCCGAGCAGATTTGGCGGGGCGAGTCGTCGAGCTCGTCAACGCCCATCGCGCCTCCCTCGGCCTTCCGCCGCTGAGGGTCTCCCCGACGCTCACGGCGTCCGCGCAGTGGAAGGCGAGTCACATGGCCGAGTACCGCTACATGCAGCACGACGACCCGCCGCCTCCAGTCGCGCGAACCGCCTTCGAGCGCGCCCAGGCATGCGGGTACACGAGCCCAGGGTGGGGCGAGAACATCGCCTACGGGTACCCCACGCCCGACGCGGTCATGGCTGGCTGGCTCAGCTCGCCCGGTCACCGCGCGAACATCGAGGGGAGCAGCTACCGCGTGATCGGAGTCGGCGCCGCGGCCGGTGACGGCGGGGTGGTCTACTGGGCGCAGAACTTCGGGGTGTCCGACGACTCGGGCGCCGCGGCTCCACCACCACCCCCGCCTCCACCTCCACCACCACCCCCGCCTCCTTCACCGCCGCCACCCGCGCCGCCACCACCACCCCCGCC